>DATLBM010000417.1:0-17593 GCA_035526885.1 Thermoanaerobaculia bacterium
ACAACTGGATGAACGCGAACGCGATCGATGACATCGTCGTCGAGACGCATTCGTTCGGCGGCGTCGTCATCCGCTGGATCCTGTCGAATCCGACGTACGACTCGCGCTATCAGCCGATCATCGACCGCATTCGCTGGGTGAACTCGATCGCTCCGCCGAACAAGGGATCCGAAGCGGCGAACCTGGCGGGAACGCTGTCCGGCTCGTGGCTGACGGGATGGATGGTCGACCTGGTCGGACAGAACACCGACTCGACGAAGAACTGCTCGACGTCGTCGATGAGCTACTACAACACGTACTACCTCAAGGGCACCGCGGGACGCCCCGCGCTGCCGAAGACGGTGTGGAACATCGCAGGCACCGGACTGTGGAACGACTTCATTCATGCCGAGGACACGGGGCTGGCGACGCTGTCGGGAATCGCGGGGATGCCCGGCGAAGACGACGGCATGGTTTCGCAGTACAGCGCGCAGGCCGTGGGCACGGTGTGGTTCACGACGCTGGCGAACCATCATCACAACCGCCGCAACGACTACCGCAAGATCGGCGATTCGCTGGCCACGGACTTTTGAGGAGAGACGACCATGAAGACCATCACACTGCTCCTTCTCCTCGCCATCGCGCCGTTCGCATTCGCGGATTCGGCGGGACGCTTCGACGCCGGCACGCGCTACGAAGAGCCCGCGCTGCACGCGCCGGCCAACGTCTCGCGCATGTTCGCGAAGAGCGTGGACGCCGCGTCGTCGATCGACCTGCCCGCGACCGGCAACAGCGGCATGATCATCTGGACGATCGCCGGGAAACCGGTCGCCACGCGGCTGCGCACGCCGACGGGCGCGGAACTGCTGCCGACCGAGCGCGGATCGATCGAGCGCGGCCTGCGCCGCTTCCGCGAGAACGATGACGAAGTGCTCCACGTCATGAAAACGGTTGCCGCGCGGTATGAGCTCGAAGTGGGTGCGCCGGCGACGGTGGTGGTGGCCGAACCGGAGAGCACGGTCACACTCTCCACGTGGGCCGCGCCGCTTTCTCATCAGCCGGGCGAGCCGGTGACGCTGCACGCGGAACTGCGCAACGGCGGCGATGCCATCGCCGGCGCGCACGTCACCGCGCGGCTGACGAATCCGCGCGGCCGCACGATCGAGACGGTGACGCTCGCCGATCGCGGCGAGGGCGTGTACGAGATCACACTCGACGCTCCGATGCAGGGCGCCGGCACGTGGCAAGTCCGTTTCGATGCCGAGGGCGCGACGCCGGCGGGCACGCGCTTCCTGCGCACGGGCCAGGGCGAGCTGGTGAACGAGCGCGGCGCCGCCCGCCTCGGAGCAATCTCCACTGAGATCGCCGGCGACGCGCTGCGCGTCTCGCTCGACGCCGACATGAGAATCGCCGGCGCCTACCGTCTCGACGTCATCATCGCGGATCGCGACGGCAACGCCGTGGCCTGGGCCGAAGGCCGCCGCGACCTCAACCTCGGCAACACGAAACTGGAGATGGACATCCCGCTTTCGCTGGTAGGCAACGCTTCGCCCGAGGATCTGCGATTCGACGTTCGCCTGCTGGGCCTCGATGAGATCGGCGTGGCGGGACGAGTGACGCGCTGAAAAACGTGGGACGGGCTTCAGCCCGTCCCCATCTATTCAAATATTGCGACGGGCTGAAGCCGTCGCCACGTTTGTCCCTACTCCCGCACGGCGATGTTGTACTTCTGGATCTTCGACTTGAGCGTGTTCCTCGCGAGGCCGAGCCGCCGCGCGGCCTCGCGGATCTTGCCGTTCGAGGACTCCAGCGCGCGCAGGATGAGCTGCTTGTCGACGTTGCTCATCACCTCGTCGTACACCTCGCTGGTGATCTCCATGTTGCCGGCCACGAATGTGCCCTGCTCCTGCGACGGCGCGGCCGCGGGAGCCGGCACGCGGTCGGCGGGATAGAGGTTGTAGAACTCGTTCTTCGTGACCGTGTCGCCGTTCGACATCACGATCGCGCGATGCAGCGTGGCCTCGAGCTCGCGCACGTTGCCCGGCCAGTCATAGCGCATGAACAGGTCGAGGACTCCCGGCTCGAGGCGCTTGTTGTCGATGCCCAGGTCTTTGCAGATCTTGCGGATGAAGTGTTCGGCCAGGAGGCCGATGTCGTCCTTGCGGTCGCGCAGTGGCGGCAGGACGATGGGGATGATGTTCAGACGATAGAAAAGGTCCTCGCGGAACGTGCCGTCCTCGATCGCTTTCTCGAGGTCGAGGTTCGTGGCGGCGATGATCTTCACGTCCGTCTTGATCGTCGTCGTGCCGCCGACGCGCTCGAACTCTTTGTCCTCGACGACGCGCAGCAGCTTGGCCTGCATGGCCAGCGACATCTTTCCCATCTCGTCGAGGAAGATCGAGCCGTTGTTGGCGAGCTCGAAGCGTCCCAGCTTGCGGCGATCCGCGCCGGTGAACGCGCCTTTCTCGTGGCCGAAGAGCTCCGACTCCGCGAGCGTTTCCGGCAGCGCCGCGCAATTGAACTTGATGAACGGTCCGTGCCGCCGCGGCCCGATGTTGTGAATGATGCGCGCCACCAGTCCCTTGCCCGTGCCCGACTCGCCGCGCAGCAGTACGGTCGAGTGTCCCGAGGCGGCCTTGCGAATGGCGAACTGAATCTTCGCTACCGCTTCCGAGGTGCCGACGACGGAGTCGAGGTGCTTTTCCACGAGCACTTCGTTGCGCAGCGTTTCGTTTTCGAGCGACAGACGCGTGCGTGCTTCTTCCAGCTCCTCGTAGAGCCGCGCGTTCTCGATCGCGATCGCGGCCTGATCGCCGAACGCCTCCAGGAAGCTGAGGTCGCGCTGCGAGAACAGATGCTTGGCCTGGCGGTGATCGATGTAGATCGCGCCGGAGATGCGCTCCTTGATCGTCAGCGGGACGCAGAGAATCGAGACGATGTTCTCCGCGATCACCGACTCCGACTCCACGAAACGCTCGTCCGCGCGCGCGTCGGCGGACATCACCGAGCGTCCCGTCTGGATCACTTCCTTGATGATCGATTGCGGCGAGCGCTTCGAGTCCTTGTCGCTGCCGTCGCGGATGTTGCGCGCGATGCGCGTGCGCAGCGCGCCGGTGAGCGGATCGAGCAGGATGATCATGCCGCGCTCCGCGCGCAACCGGCGGATGGTCACGTCGAGCACGCGCGTGAGCACTTCCTGCAGATCGAGCGTGGAGTTGATGATCTTCACGATCTCGTACAGCCCGACCACGCCCGAGTCCGGCGCCTTGCCCGCGGGCTTGATGCGGAACAACGCGCCGCGCGCGCGCTCGAGATCGTGCGACGCCTCGAGGCGCTCGAAAATCCGGATGGCGCTGCGGATCGTGTGCGTCGCTTCGTCCGGCTCTTCGCGCAGCAGGCCGATGTCGAACAGCAACCGTCCCAGCTCGTACGGCGTGTCGAGCTCCTCGAACACCGCGCGCACGGACTCGAACTTCGCCGCCGCGGGCTCGCGATGTCCTTGCGCGCTGAGGATCTTCGCGCGCGCCCAGTCGTTCTTCGCCAGCGAGTGGCGATCGCCGAGCTGCCGCGCCCAGCGCTCCCCTTCCTCCGCGTGCTCCATCGCTTTCTCGAGATCGCCCTTCTGCAGCACGAGCACGGCGAAGGCGGTGTGTGCGCGCGCCAGTCCGTGCAGCGTGCCGTTGGCCTCGAAGATGCGCATCGCGCGCTCGAGGTACCGCTCCGCTTCCTCGGGATTTCCCCGCTCATCCTCGATCGACGCCAGCACGTACGCCGCCTCGGCGATCAGATCCTCGTCGCGACCGCGCTCGCCGGCCGCCAACGCTTTCTGTCCGTACTCCAGCGCCCGAGCGATGTCGCCGCGTTTCTTCGTCAAACGCGAAAGCGGCACGTACACCGACAGCCGGGACGCGCGCGTTTCGTCGAAGCCTTCGATCTCCACGCAGCGGCGGTAGTGCGCGACGGCGTCGTTCCAGAGTCCGAGCATCTCCAGCGCGTCGCCGAGGTTCTCGCGGGCGAGCGCTTCGTGCTCGAGGGCGCCGATCTTCTCGTCGATGCGCACCGATTTCTCGAACAGCTCCACCGCGGCGTGGAAGTTGCCGCGGCCGTACTCGACGACGCCGACGTTGCTGTATGCCGTCGCCAGATCCGACAGATCGCCCTCGGCCTCGCAGCGCTCGAGAATCATCCGGTAGTTGTGCAGCGCGGCTTCCCACGCGCCGAGCTTCCAGAGCGTGTTGCCGAGATTCATCGACGCGACTTTGCGGAGCTGCTCCGATTGCAGCTGATCCGCGAGCGCGACCGCTTCTTCGAGGATCTCGCGCGAGCGCTGCCAGTTGCCGCGCGCGAACTCGATCACGCCGAGCATGTTTTTCACGTAGCCGTGAACGACCGTCGGCGGCGTGCTCTCGAGCATCTGCTGCGCGCGCTCGGCGCTGTCGCGCGCGGAGTCGAGGTCGTCGCGCATGCGGTGCTGCCAGGCGATGCGGTTCAGCATCTCCGCGACGTCGAGCTTGTTGCCGACGCGCTCGTAGACCGCAAGCGCGCCGTGGAAATACGTCATCGCGGCGTCGGTGTCGCCGCGACGCGCCAGCACCTTGCCGATCTTCTTCATCACGCGCGCGACGTCGGTGTTGGCCTGATCGTTCGGGTGCCGGCTCTGGATGCTCTTGAGCAGGAACTGGAACGCGTGCATGGCGCTGCGATAGTCGTCGCGGCGGTAGTACGCATCGGCGAGCTTCTCGCGCACCTCGGCCTTGCGCGCCTCGTCGACGCCGCCGAGATCCATGAGCTCCAGCGCAACGCGATAGAACTCGGTCGCCTCTTCGTGCGCCAGCGTGCGCGTGGCCAGATCGCCGGCGATGATCGAGTATCGCGTGCCGCGCTCGATGTCGTTCGCGCGCGCGAAGTGATGCGCGACCTGTCCGGTGAGATGCGTCTCGCCCTCGTTCGCCGCCGGCTCCAGGGCTTCGGCGATGCGCAGATGCAATTCACTGCGGCGCCGCTCGGGCATCGAGTTGTACACGGCTTCGCGCAAATGGATCTGCGGGAACGTCATCGTGCGCCCGTCCGCCGCTTCGTCGACGAGACGGTCGCGATCGAGCGCGCGCACGGCGGCGTACGTCGTCTCCGCGGGCATGTCGGAGATGCGGCGCAGGAGATCGAGCTCCATCGTCTCGCCGTATACGGACGCGATCTCCAGCACCTTGCGCTGCTCCGGCGCGAGCGTCTCGACCTTGTCCATCAGGATCGCGCCGAAACCGCCCGGCACGCGCAACGTGCGGATGCGGTTCATGTCCGCCGTCCATCCGCTGGGCTGCCACTGCAGGTATTTGTGGGCGATGAGGTAGTCGACGATGCGCCGGATGTTCAGCGGCGTGCCCGCGGACTCCCAGAACATCCAGCGCACCAGCTCATCCGAGATCGTGGCTTCGCCGAGGAGCGATTGCAGATGCTCGCGGACGAGGTTCTCGTTCAGCGTCTCGACCCGAATGATCGGGAAGTTGCTTTCGCGCGCGCGCTGCTCCCAGAACGAGAGATTGGGCGACGCCGATTCGATCGCTGCCTCGCCGCCGGTTTCCAGCGTGAGCGTCCCGATGACGAGCAGCTTGTTCTGCTTCGCCTCGCCGACGAGAAACGAGAACAGGTCGGCGGTCGACGGATCGGCCCACTGCAGATCTTCGATTGTGAGGATCAGCGGCGAGCCGCCGGTTTCGCTGCCGACGCTGAGGAAGCCGTACATGTCCTGCATCGACTGCACGATGCGGTTGAAGAGGCGGTACTTCTGGCCGTGATGCGGATGCGCGGCGTCGTGACTGGACGGCGCGACCACGGGCTTGAGGATGCGGCGAATCTCTTCCGCGACGTCGACGTCGGGATTCACCGCCAGCACCATCTGCTGAAAGATCTCGAAGAACGGCGCGTAGATCGTCTTGCGGTTGACGGGACAGCGTCCGCAGAACACGCGTGCGCCGTCGAGCTGCGCGCGCAGCGTGGCGTCGCGGATGATGCGGCTCTTGCCCATCCCCTCCGCGCCGGCGAGGATCACGCCGCCGCCGCGGCCATCGCGCGCATCCGCGATCAGCGCTCCGAGCTGCTCCACTTCGGCGCGGCGGCCGATCAGCGGCGCGGCGTAAATCTCTCCGCGTCCCGAGATCAATTCGGCGCGCGGCACGTCGCGTCCCGCGGCATCCGCAACGGCCTGCAGCAACGCCGCGGCCGAGGCAAAGCGATGACGCGGATCCTTCTCCAGCAGTTTGAGGATGATGCTTTCGAGCGCCTCGGGAATCCGCGGATTGATCGACGACGGCTTGCGGATCTCCTCGTCGAGATGCATGCGGATCACGTCGATGGGCGCGAGGCCGTAGCCGGGCAGCGCGCCGGTCACGGTCTCGTACAACGTCATGCCCAGGGCGTAGAGATCGGCGCGCGAGTCAACGCGATCCTGCTTCAACACCTCGGGCGCCATGTACTGCAGCGTCCCCCGAATCCGGCGGTCGAGCACCGTGCGGCTCTCGATGGCCAAGCCGAAATCCATGATCTTCGCCACGCCGTCTTCGCTGACGAGGATGTTCGACGGCTTCAGATCGAGATGCACGATGCCGAGGCGATGGATGTGATGCAGGCCGGAGGCGATCTGCAGAATCACGTCGTAGAGCGCGGGCCAGTTCTGCCCGTCGAAGAACTCCGTGATGCGCCGGCCCGCGAAGAACTCCATCGTGAAAAACGGATAGCGGTCCTGCAGCACGCCGAAGTCGAAGACCTTGATGACGCTCGCGTGGTTGAGCGAGGCCAGCGTGTGGAACTCGGTCTTGAAGCGCAGGATCTGTTGCGGATCCGTGACTTCGTGGCAGAGGATCTTGATGGCTTCGTCGCGCGCGTCAGCAACGTCGAACACCCGGTAGACGCAGGTCTCCTGCGTCTGCTTGAGCGTGCCGAGAAGCTGGTAGCGCGGCGGCAGCGCGATTTCGGGTGCGACACCTTCAATTGTCGTCACGGGGTGAGAATATAACCCACGACGGCGCGCGCCGGGTCAAAAATGCGGCCAATACTGGTTGGTGGAGGATAGGCGATCCTGCCTGTCCGATATTGCGTCAGGGACAGGCTGAAGCCTGTCCTCCACGCGTGTAGAATGCGCCGCGATCAGCCAACCCCGCATGGCAGAAGCACTTCCTACGTTCGACGGCTTCGAGATCGTCCGCATTCTCGGCAAAGGCGGGATGGGCACGGTCTATCTCGCGCGGGATCAGCGCCTGGGCCGCTACGTGGCCATCAAAGTACTGAACGCAAGCGAGATGGCGTACGACGACCGCCGCGCGCGATTCTTCCGCGAGGCGCGCTCAGCCGCCGCCATCCGCCATCCCAACATCGCCACGATTCACGAAGTCGGCGAGACCTCGGAAGGCCTGCCGTTCATCGTCATGGAGTACTGCGAGGGCGAAACGCTCTCGCAGCGCATCCGCCGGCGGCCCATCGACAGCGGCGAGTTTCTCGCCATCGCGCGGCAGATCGCGGCTGGACTCGCGGCCGCGCACGAGAAAAACATCATCCATCGCGACATCAAGAGCGCGAACATCATTCTCGAGCCCAGCGGCGCGGTGAAGATCCTCGACTTCGGCCTGGCCAAAGGTCTCCCGCGCTCCCTCACCGATCCGGGCACCGAGAAGTCGTTCGACTCGACGACCGGACACTTCTTCGGAACGCTGCACTACATCGCGCCCGAGCAGGCGCGCGGCGGCAATGCAGACCAGCGCAGCGATCTCTTTTCCGCGGGCGTCGTCCTCTATCAGATGGCGGCGGGACACCTGCCGTTCAACGCCGAAGCGCCGCTGATGGTGCTCGACAAGATCCGCGAAGGCGAGCCGGAGCCGTTCGCGGCGCTCGATCCGAACTTTCCGCCCACGGCCATACGCATCATCTCCAGGCTGCTGCAGAAGAATCCCGACGATCGCTATCAAACGGCGCGCGACCTGCTGACCGATCTCGAGGAGATCGACACGCCGACGGTGCGCATGACCACATCGACGCGCACGACGCTCGGCCGCACGGTGCGACGCCCGAAATGGACGCGCATGGCGGTGATGATCGCGTTGGCGCTGATCGTGGGCATTGCGGCGTTCATCGCGCAGCGCACGACGTCCGACGACAGCGAGACCGCGACGGCCACCGCGCCTCCCCCGCCCATCCGCTCCATGGCCGTGCTCCCGCTGCGGAACATCGCCAACAACAAGCAGGACGAGTTCCTCTCCGTCGGACTGGCGGATGCGCTGGTGACCAAGCTGCAGCAGATCCCGTCGCTGCAGGTGCGGCCGACGTCCGCGGTGCTGGAGTATCAAGGTCAAAAAACTGACACCCGCGCCGCGTCCGAGAAACTGAAAGTCGACGGCATCCTGGAAGGACACTTTCTGGCCGCGGGCGATCTCGTGCGCGTGACGTTGCAGCTCACCGACTCGCGCACGGGCTTCTCGGTCTGGTCGGACACGATCGACGGCAAGCGCACCGATCTGCTCGGCCTCATCGACGCGGTTTCCGCGCGCACGGTGGAAGGCCTGAACAAGGAGATCGGCGTGGAGCCCGCGTCGGCGCAGGTGTCGGAGCCGCGCTCGTCGAATCCGCAGGGGTACGAGCAGTACGTCCGCGCACGCGCACACGCCGGCAGCTTCAATCCGGAACACTTCAACGCGCAGATCGCGGCGCTGAAGCGCGCGGTCGCGCTCGATCCGCAGTTCGCCGCCGCATACGCCGATCTGGCGACTGCGATCTCACTGGGCTCTGCGCGCAGCCTGGTGTCGGCCGAAGACATGTCGCGGGCCGAGTGGTACGCGCGGCAGGCGGTGCGACTGGATCCGAACCTTCCCTCCGCCCACCTCGCATTGGGACGCGTGTTCGTGCGCGATCCGGACCGTTTCCGCGAGTCGGTGCGGGAAGTGCTCGCGGCGTTGCGGCTCGAATCGACGGACACGGTCGCGCTCAACTCGATGGCCACGTATTTCGTGTCCACGGGCGACCTGCAGATGGCGCAATGCGTCGGCGACCGTCTGGTGAAGATCGATCCGAACTCGAACGACGCGCTCACGCGCGGCTACTGGTACATCAACTCGGTCGATCCGGAAGGCGCGCTCGAGAACGCGCAATGGGCGGTCGCCAACAAGGAGACCGCACTGGCCGGACACGACATCCGCGGCATGGCCTTCATCCTTCTGGGCAACCTCGGCGAAGCGGAAAAAGAAGCGCAGGCCGCCACACAACTCGTCCCCCGCCACTACCTCGGCAAGAGCCTCAAGGCCATGATCGCCGCCGCTCGCGGCGACCGCGCCGCCGCGATTGCAGCGGTGCAGTCCTTCGACGCCGACGCGCAACGCAACCACTGGGCGGCTTTGCGCGTGGCGCTGGTCTACGCGAAACTCGGCGACACCGCACAAGCGCTGGCCTGGCTCCAACGCTGCGCCACCCTCGGCAACCACTCCTGGTACGCCCTCGTGAAACACCCCTGGCTCCAGCCCCTGCAATCCGCGCCGGAGTTCCAGGCCATCGTCACGAAGATGAAGTCGGACCTCGATGACGTGAGGGACGATGTGATCGGGGTGTATCAGTTGATGTGCAAGTGAGGGGGAGCAATCGCTCTCTGCCCATCTTTGTTCTATCGGTCGATGCTCGTATTTACGACGGGATATCTCGACGATCTCAACAGGCGATGGGCGTCACGACCAGAGAACGAGTGGCCGCTCGTCGTGCACATTGCCCTGAAAGATCGTAGCCATGATGTCCGGGAGCGTATTGAACGGTACGTCCGCGAGCTTGACTCCGCAGATCAGTCCAAGATCGCGCGCAATCTTCAATCCGAGAAGCAGTTCATCACCACATTCGGGGAGCTGATGATAGGTCACGTTCTCGTGACCGCAGGTCTCAGGCCGCGCTACGAGCCGGAGCTGCACTCATCGAAAGGTGCGTGCACACCTGATTGGTACTTCAACGGCAGCTCGCCCGTCGTGTGCGATGTGTTTACTGCCGGACTGTTGCAGCAGCGCGACGCCGATGACACAGCATTGCGTGATATTCAGGCGCGGCTCGCCGCAATCCGCGGAGGCTACATGATCCTTTTGGAAGTTGACGACGCATCGAGCCTCGATTCTCGGGGAAGGAAAGAACTCGCAGCCGAAGTCGAACGCTGGCTTCAGTCAGGCGTTCGAAAAGGCGACAAATTGCGAGTCAGGCCGGCGTTACTTGAAGTTTTGCTCGTGGGCGCAAGTCGGCTCGATCTTCTTACGACCGAATCAATGCACATCGTGCAGACTCCGCCGAAGCTGTCCGAAAACTTCATGGAGAAAGCCAAGAAGTATGCGCCGCTGGGTTTTCCGGTGATCGCAGCCGCGGTCAAACATTACCGAGCTGAAATCGACGAGACCGACGTGGAGGACGTCCTGCTGGGCCAACTCGCCTATGTGAGCAGAGAAACCAGTTCCGGTCAGATCGTCGAACGAACCGAACGCCTCGATGACGGCGTGTTCACGGCCGAGCCTAACTCAGTGCGGCCATGTGGCTCGAACCGGATCACCTACCCGAGCCGGTGCTGCGCATCTGGGACAATCCCGCGCCTTCGAAAACCGTTCCCGATGACGTGTTGAAACGGCTCGCTGACGTGAGACTGTAAATTCAGCTTCATCCACTGCGCCGGTGTCCGGGCTGTGAGCCAGGCGATGAGGCCCGCCTTTAGGTTAGACGCCTTGGAATCCGCGTGGCACGGTATGGCTGACTCGATGTGCGATCCGAGCTACGACGGTCGCGCAGCGCGAATCCAATCGCGAAGACATTTCCCGAGTGCTGATCGGGACGTTGAGAACTCAGCGGAGTAGCCGCCCGCCATCTGCTGTTCCTAGTGGCGAATGAGTTGGGGCTCGGTAGACAACCATCTGTGGATCCTGTCCCACACCCTCCAGCAGTTCGCGCAGGAGGCGTTCGAGATAGCTCGGCACGAGCACCCCCTTCTCCAACGCGTCCCGCAACTGGTGGGCGCTGCGCGACGGCTGGAGATCGCAGCAGACGTGCGGACGGATCGTCCCCTGATCGCGAGTTACGATGTCCCGCGTGTTGGTCTTACATCCCGCTTTACGCTTCCCAACTCAACGGAACGTAGTGTGCTCTGCTGTTGGGCCGCGCGAGTGATGTCGGATTCAATCGCGGTTTCCTTTACCGCGATCCGTACTGTCATCCGAATGAAGCGTTTGTCGTGCCTCCAGACGACCTGCGCTTTTACTCTTCGCCGCCGACAATTCAGATAATGCGAGTACCCGACGCCCCGCTCGCGGCGATCTCGATTCGGTCGACCGAGCAGTTGATCGCGCACCGGCGGTACGATCTTGGCCGGGTCATCGGATCATCAGGTGCGGCGCCGCAGAAGCGCTGATATCGGAGATCACCCGCCGCCGCGCGCGCTCACCGAAACACCCGCTCCTTCGCCGTCTCCACGTCGATCGACTCCACGCCCGCGTTCTGGCCCGCGGTGTAGACCGCCACCACGTCCAGGCTTTGCGCACTTTCGATGACCAGGAAGCCTTCGAAGCCATGGATCGGGGGCGGGCCGAATTCCTTCACGCGGCTGCAGTCGACACGAGTGGCCTGATCCGGTTTGAGCGTCTCGTTGAGGAAGTCCGTGATCTGCGGCGGATCGATGTCGGTCGACGTCGCGGCGGCGAGCTTCATGCGAAAACGCACCGGCCGAGCGTTCGGGTTGTGGATGTTCACCGCCGTCGCGTAGTTCCCCGCGAGAAACGCCGTCGTGGTCTGCGACGTCCCGGGGATGTTGCTCGTGCAGATGAACTTCACCGCGTACTGGAAGCGGAAGCGTGGTGATGTGATGGCCATGATCGATAATATCGGTCGCAGGTGGAGGGATGGCAATATGTGGAGATGGATCGCCGCGGCACTCTTGGCCGCGTCGCTGACGGGCTGCGTGGGGCTGAGGAGCTATCGCACCGAGCCGCCGTACGGACCGATCGAGAAATTCAAGGACAAAGACGAGCACGACGTAAGCGTCGGCTTCGTCGAGCTCGACGATCACGGGTTGTACTGGACCGATGAGCAGCTCCCCGCTTCGATGAGGATGATCGAAGACGCGGCGGAGCCGAATGGTGCCATCGTGGTCGTCTTCACGCATGGGTGGATGAACAACGCCCGCTATCCGGACGACAGCAACTACGATTTGAACCACTTCAAAAACGACGTGCTGGCGGTGATGTCGCAGCATGAGACCGAGGCGGCGCGGCGTGAGGGACGCGCAAGGAGAAACGTCGTGGGCGTGTACGTGGCGTGGCGCGGCATGTCGCTGAAAGGCAAGCTTTTCGCCCTCTCCTTTTACGACCGTCTCGACGCCGCGCTGCGCGTCGCCGACACGCAGGCCACCGTCACGCTGCGCAGCCTCATCGCCAAGACGCGCGAGAACCGTCAATCGCAGATCATGGTCATCGGGCATTCGTTCGGCGGCTTGATCACCGAGCGCGCGCTGGGACCGGTGCTGATCACCGAGGCCATGCGCGTGCGGACGGGGACGCTGGCGGGGGCGCTGCTGCGGGATGCGCCCGATCTCGTGATCCTCGTCAATCCCGCCACGAATGCCACGCGGGCGTTGGGCGATGTGTGGACGCTCAAGGAGTCGCCCGAGCTCGTGCCGCCGCGATTCTCGCTCTTCCGCCGGCGGCAGGAGACGCTCACGCGCGCGCCGCTCATCGTGTCGCTCACTTCAGCGACCGACACCGCGACGGGCATCGCGTTCCCCATCGCCGAATATCTCGACGGCATCACGCACGCCTTCCGCAGTTGGAAAGGCACGCCCATGGACGGCGTCTTTCCCAGCGAGCGCTCCGTCTACGCGCACACGATGGGACATCTGCCCGCGATCTGGAGTCACGACGTCACGTTCACGCAGCTCCCGTCCGCGCGCACCGATGCGGCGCGCGAGCCCGCGGCGCCGTGCCGCGAAGGAGAGTCGTCCGCCGAGGTGTGCTTCATCGTCGGCAAGGACATGTTCGCCATGACGCCGCGCAATCCGCGTTTCAACGACACGCACTACTGGATCATGCAGATCCCGAAGACGATCGTGAACGGCCACTCCGACGTCTGGAATCCGGTGTGGGTGAACATGCTCATCGGGATGATGGAGTCGCTGGGACCGGAGCGCGCGGCGGCGAGGCCGTGATCCCGCCGCCGCGTTTGATATTCATCAAACGCACCGTGCAGGTGCAGGGCTTCGACACGACCTACCGCGTCTTCGAGCCGCGCGATGCGAAGCCTCCCCTGCCGGCGATCCTCTTTCTGCACGGCGCCGGCGAATCGGGCAGCGACGGTCTCGCGCAGACGACCGTCGGTCTCGGCCCCGCGCTGAAACGCACGCCTATCGACGCGCTGGTCGTGTTCCCGCAAGCCTCGCGCGGCTATGGATGGCGCGGCTTCAATCTCGCCGCCGCCATTGCCGCGTTGGATGACGTCGAGGAGCACTACGACGTCGATCGCGATCGCGTCAGCGTCACCGGCATCTCGATGGGCGGCTACGGCACGTGGCTCGCGGCGTTGCAGCAGCCGGCCCGATTCGCGTGCGCGGTGCCGGTGTGCGGCGGACTCGATCGTCACGCCACAACGCTCACTCCCACGCAGGCCGCGCAGCGAATCGCGCACATCCCGCAGTGGGTCTTCCACGGCGATGCGGACAACGTCATTCCCGTCGAAGAGTCGCGAACGATGGTGAGCGCGCTGCGGGCCGCCGGCGCGGACGTGCGTTACACCGAGTACGCAGGCGTGCGGCACAACTCCTGGGACCGCGCGTACGCGGAGCCGGAGCTCATGCCATGGCTGCTGGGGCAGCGGCGAGTCGCGCCATGACCGCCGCCACCACGCGGTCGCACCGCGAATTGCCGAACGCGTACAGCGACTCCAGCGTCACGCCCGCGCGGCGATAGAGGTTGTCGCGCAACTGCGTCCGCGCGCGGTGCAGGCGCGTCTTCACCAGATCTTCCGAGATGCCGAGGGTTTCCGAAGCTTCGGCGGTGCTCAGCCCTTCCACTTCGCGCAGCACGAACACTTCGCGGAACGAATCCGGCAGCGCCTCCACCTCGCGCTGCATCGCCTGGCGCAGTTCCGCGGCGAGGGTGTGCTGCTCGGGATCCGGCGCGCTCGAGGCCACCATCTCCATCATCGATTCATCCTCCTCACCGGGCGGCCTCTTGCCGCGCCGTGCCAGCGCCTCGTTCACCGCGATGCGCGTCAGCCACGTCGAGAACTGCGCGCGCTTCTCGAACTGCCGCAGATGCGCATAAGCGTTCAGATAAGCCTGCTGCATCACGTCCTCGGACTGATCGTCGTCGCGCAGCACCGCGCGCACGGCGCGGTAGACGCGCTGGTTGTAGCGGCGCATCAGCACCTCGAACATGGCCACGTCGCCGTCGAGCACGCGGTCGACGATTTCTTCATCCGAGAGAGTCATCTCACATCATTAGAGGGCGCATCCGCGAAAAGGTGACAGTGTCACCAAATCGCGCGCCGCTCCTCCAATCAAAGCAGGAGGACAAGATGGATAAACCGTATTGGATGTTGCGCATTGCGTTCGGTCTGACCGCGTTTCTGGCCGGGCTCGACAAGTTCTTCAACCTGCTCACGAACTGGGAGCAGTACGCCAATCCCATGGTCACGAAGCTGCTGACCATCTCGCCGGCGGTGCTGATGCGCGTGGCGGGCGTCATCGAGATCATCGCCGGTCTGGCGCTGCTCGCCGGCATCACCCGTCTCGGCGGATACGTGGTGGCCGCGTGGCTGACGCTCATCGCGCTGAGCCTCATCGCCGGCGGCCACTTCCTCGACGTCGCCGTGCGCGATCTGGTGATGGCGGTCGGAGCGTTCACGCTGGCGAAGGTGTCCGAGGTGCGGGAGACGGAGACCGTGCGCGGGCTGAAACCCGTCGCACATCACGCCTGAGGCGCGCGGCGTCTGTACGTGCAAGCGCCGCTGGTCAGCGTTTGATCGCGCCGACCACGCGGCCGAGCTCGCGCCGATTGGCACCCACGGCAAGCAGGGATCGCACGAGGAGGTCGACACTGACCGTTGCGTCAGCGGCCTCCATCTTTGCGACGCGCGATTGGCTCGAACCGACGCGCCGTGCGACTTCAGCCTGTGTCCAGTTGTGCTCTTCCCTCAGCTCGCGAAGCCGACGCGCCAAGGCCAGCTTGATCTCGACGAACTCCGCCTCGCCGTCGGATAGTTCCAGAAAATCGCGCGCATCTCCGACGCGCCAGCCGGCGTTCTCCGAGTCAAGGTGGTAGACGACGCGCCAGGTAACGCTCCCACGTCGATTCGAAGCTCGTGGCAATTTCGGCCGATGTCCGGCATCGCTCGTGACACTGGCATCTGAAGATATTCGCCGTTCTGCAGCCGTACGCATGTCAGGCAAGACATATTCGCAAGCGGTGGTGCACAGGACTCACGCCTGAGGCGCGCGCACGAGCAGCCCTGAAGCCACGGCCGCGATCTGCAGCGGCGTCTGTACGTCGATCAGCTCTCCGTCGAGCGAGATGCGCAGGCGCCGCTTGCCCGTGTCGACGCGCAGTTGCGCGGTGCGGATGGCGCGGAAGCCCGGCTCGTCACCGATCCTGCCGCGAAAGTATTTCGCGGCCGCGGTGACGAACTGGAAGCGGTTCATCACCGAGAGCGAGTAGATCGACAAGCGGCCGTCGTGCAGCGTCGTCTTCGGCGCGACCATGCCCACCTGCGAGAGGTCGTACGCGTTCACCGCCACGACGAACATCTGCGTGCGGAACGTCTCCACGCGGCCGTCGTGCTCGACGACGAGCGAGACGTGCGGAAAGTGATGCAATGCGAGACGCGCGGCTTTCGCGTATGCGGCCCAGCGGCTGTTGATCGAGCGGAAGCGCTCGCGATATTCGTTCACGGTCGTGTAGAGACCGGCCATCACGCTGTTGATGAAGTAGCGGCCGTTGGCGCGGCCGACGTCGATCTGCCGAACCTCTCCTCTGATGGCGATCTCGAAGGCCGCGCGCCAGTCGCCGATGGGCACCTGCAGATCGCGCGCGAGGTGGTTCACGCTGCCGACGGGGATGACGCCGAGGATGCCGTCGGTGTGGACGAGGTGCTGGGCGACGTGGTGGAGCGTGCCGTCGCCGCCCGCCACGACGAACGTGCGCATGCCCGCCTCGAGCGCCTCGCGCACGGCCGCGCGGAGGTCGAGCTCCGGACGCACGTCGAGCACGCGCAGGTCGTGCTCGGCAGCCATCGTGCGGAGGCGCGACTCATCGCCCGGACTGAAGGTCCCCGCGCGTGGATTCAGAACCAGGATGCCGCGGCGCACGCTGCGTCACGCCGTCGCGTCGAACATGCGCACCAGCGCGCGTTCGGCGGGCACGCGAATCTCCTCGGGCACCTCGATCTCGTACTTCATGTCGCGCAGCGAGTCGCGCACGTCCTCGAGCGTCGTCACCTTCATGAACGCGCAGAGCTTGCAGCCCTTGAGGAACTGCTTGTCCGGCACTTCCATGGCCAGGCGATCGGAGAGACCGCATTCCGTGACGATGAGGAAGCGGTTCGCCGGCCGCTCCTTCGCGTAGCGCACCATGCCCGAGGTGGAAAGCACGGCGTCGGCGAGCTTCGCGACGTCGGGACGACACTCGGGATGCACGAGGATCTCCAGCTCCGGATCTCTCGCGCGGATCTTCGCGATCTCCTCCGGTGTGATCTGCTCGTGCACGTAACAGAAGCCGTTCCACGGGATGATGTTCTTCTCCGGCACCTGCTGCGCGACATGGTTCGCGAGATTGCGGTCGGGCACGAAGAGGATGTTCTCGTTCGGCAGCGTACGCACGACCTTCGACGCGTTCGCCGACGTGACGATGATGTCCGAAAGAGCTTTCACCGCCGCGGTCGTGTTCACGTAGCTGACGACCGCGAGATCGGGGTACTGCTTCTTCAGCTCCTCGATCCGCGCCGCGAGATCCTCGGCCGGCGCGGAGTCGGCCAGCTGACATCCCGCCAGCTGATTGGGCAGCAGCACGGTCTTGGTGGGATTGACGATCTTGGCCGTCTCGGCCATGAAGTGGACGCCGGCGAACTCGATGACGTCCGCGTCGCGCACCTTCGAAGCCATCAACGCGAGCTCGAGCGAGTCGCCGACAAAGTCCGAGACTTTCAGGATCTCGGGGCGGTAGTAGTTGTGCGCGACGATGACCGCGTTGCGCTCTTTTTTCAGCTGGCGGATCTCGTCGAACAGCACTTCGAACCCGCGGACTTCGTCCTCGGTGTACTCGTACGTGCTGACGCGGCTGAGCTCCTCATAAAGCGTTGACATTGCGTTCCCTCATAGCGAATTCGGCGCCAGTAGAACTACGGTGGAACCGCGGCTGGCGTCGGCATCTTCGAAGCTTTCGACGAAGTCGAGCTCGCCCAGAAGTGCGCGGATATTCTCACGCTGCACCCCGATCCCGCGCCCGTGAATGAGCCGCACCTGCCGGAACCCGCGCGCGTGCGCCTCGAGGAGGTACTCGCGCGCCACGTCGCGGATCTCACGCGGCTGGAACGGATGCAGATCGAAGGTGTCGGTGATCGGGACTTCGACCGGCGAGTC
>DATLBM010000418.1:0-2333 GCA_035526885.1 Thermoanaerobaculia bacterium
AACCCAGATCGTCATCGCGGCGGGCATGCCGGCCTTCCCCCACCAGGTCCTGGGAATCGCTTCCATGGAGATCGGTAGATCGAGGTACTCAAGTCCCGCCGGCCATGGAGACTTCCAGTTCTTCTTCTCGAACGCGGCGAAAGGACTGACGAGCCCGTCGCGCCGCAGCACGCCCATTACGAACGCATCCGGAGCGGCGGTATCGGCGGCCGGAGGAGCCGGCACACTCGTCTGCGCGAACATCGACACGAGCATCCACAGCGCTGCCAGCGACATCGCACACTTCTAACACACAACATGCGGGAAGGATGAGAGGCGCCAGGCGGACGGAATCGACCGCGGCGGCGCTACTTGCGATCGAGGACTTCGCGGACCTTGTTCAGGAGATCGTCGCGGGAAAACGGCTTGGCGAGAAAGTCCTTCGTCATTTCCGGATCTGTGCCGCCGGGATACCCGGACACGCAGATCAGTTTGAGCGTGCTGCGCCGGGCACGCAGGTGCTGCGCGAGCTCCGCGCCCCCCATGTAGGGCATGCGCATATCGGTGAGCAGCAGGTCGATCCCTTCGCCGTGCTGATCGAAAATCTTGACCGCTTCCTGGCCGTTGCGCGCTTCGAAGACGCGGTATCCCGCGCGCGACAGCGCCTGCGCGAACAGCTGCCGCACGGCGGGTTCGTCCTCCACGAGCAGAATTGTTTCGCGCGCGTCGCTCTCGGTCACCGCTCCCCCGTTCGCGGCGTCGCCGCGCAACTAATTGAGTTCATCGCGAAGATACCATCACTCGCGTCCCGCGCACGAGAGGCTGGACCGCATTCACGACCTTCGTACCTGATTTTTTTTTGGCGAGTGCGGATCAGAGGTGTGGTTGAAGCTGGGAGCTACTGGAGAACGAATTCTTGTGCCAGAAACGCACATCGCAGCCCGTGCAATTGCGCACACTTGCATCGCACTCTCACGCCGCGTCCGCCTTCGCGTGCGCTTCCGCGCGCTCGCGTTTCCATCCGGCGCGGCGTTCGAACGATCGCTCGACGAGCCAGCAAAGCAGCGCCCACGACAATCCGATCAACCATCCGGCCACGACGTCGGTGGGATAGTGCACGCCGAGATACACACGGCTCGCTCCGACGAGCGTGGTCATCAGCATCGCCATTCCCATGCAATAGAACTTCGTGATCCTCCGCTTCGCGATCCGCATCGTCAGCGCGCCGAGCGTCAGGTAGACGACCGCTGACGTCAACGCGTGGCCGCTCGGAAAGCTGGTGCTCATGACGTCGCGGAGGTGCGAGACGACGTCGGGACGAGGACGCTGGAACAGGTGCTTCAGCGCGGCGTTGATGAACCAGGCGCCTGACGTGGCGGACGCGACGAAAAGGCCCGCTCGCCACATGCCCTGCAGCACGAGAAAGCCGGACACCGCGAGGACCACCAGGCCGAGCACCGTGGGGCCGCCGAGCGCCGTGATGTCGAGTGCGGCGCTTCTCAACCACGGCGGGCCGATCGGGACCGTGGGATCTGCGGGATTGCGAAGAGCGAGGAGAATCCGTTTGTCGAAGTGCTGCGTCTCCCCCTCGAACACTTCGCTGGCGAGCCTGGCGGTGATGACGAGCAGCAGCAAGAACGCGACGCCGCCGAGCAGCAGCATCAGCTCGCCGCGATCCCTGGGCTTGACGCGCGCGAGGTGCTTCCGCCATCCCGCCCGCGTCGATGCCATCTGACGATTATCGCGCCTTTTTCTTCGCGGGGACTTCAGGCCTTCTCGGCGGCCTTCGCCCGCACCATGAGCACGGGGATCTGAACGTTGTGGCGGACGCGGTCGGCGGTGCTGCCGCGCAGCAGATCGTTCAGGAAGCGATGGCCATGCGTCGACATGGCGATGAGGTCCACGGATTCTTCAGCAGCCACCTTGACCAGCTGCGTCGCAGGGTCCCCCATCGCAAGCCGCGCTCGAGTCTGGAAGCCGCGCTGGACGAGGTCCTCGCACAGGCGCCCGAGGTACTCACGGTCGTCGCGGATCTCGTCGGATTCGCGGAGCTTCAGATCGTCGAAATGCCGTGCGGCGAATCCATCGGCGACGTGCACGAGCAGCAGCCTCGCACCAGTCAGTCGCGCGAGCGGCTCGATATGCGCCAGCACGGCGCCGTCCGCGTTCGAGTTTTCGATGGCGACGAGGATGTGGTTGTACATGTCTGTCTCACTTGCCAGGACGTCACTTCACCCGACGAACGTCTGCCAGAGGAGCCACGCATTCAGCCCGGCGATCAGCACGGCGACCGGCCAGGCGAGCGTGAGCATCCAGCGCGGCGCGACGAGCGCGCCCATCTTGCGCTTGTCGCC
>DATLBM010000419.1:0-4454 GCA_035526885.1 Thermoanaerobaculia bacterium
ACGCGTGTTCATCTCCAGAAAGTAAAACTCGTTCTCAGGCGTGACGATGAACTCCACCGTTCCCGCGTTGCGATAGTCCACACCGGCCGCGGCGGCGATCGCGGCCCTGGCCATGCGCTGCCGCAAATCATCGGAGTAGCGCGGCGCCGGCGTCTCCTCGACCACTTTCTGGTGCCGGCGCTGAATCGAGCAGTCGCGTTCGAACAGGTGAAGGATGTTTCCGCGGCCGTCGCCGAAGATCTGGAACTCCACGTGCCGAGGCTCTTCGATGTAGCGCTCGAGAAGCAGACGATCATCGCCGAATGCCTTCGCTGCTTCGCGCGCCGCCGAATCCAAAGCCGCGTCGAGCTCGTTCGCAGCGCGGACGATTTTCATCCCCTTCCCACCGCCGCCCGCCGAAGCCTTCACCAGCAGCGGAAAGCCGATCTGTGCGGCCTCGGCACGCAGCGTTTCGCGCGACTGATCGGCGCCGTCGTAGCCCGGCACGACGGGGACGCCGAGGGATTGCATGAGATGGCGGGACTCGGCTTTGGAGCCCATGGCGGCGATGGACGACGCTTTCGGCCCGACGAAGACGATGCCCGCGTCATCGCACGCGGCCGAGAGCTCGGCGCGCTCGGAGAGGAATCCGTATCCGGGATGCAATGCATCCGCGCCGCTCGAGCGCGCCGCGTCGATGACTTTGTTCACGTCGAGATACGTCGCGCGCGCGTCGCCCGATCCGAGCGACGCCGTTTCGTCGAAGAAGCGGCGCACGTAGCGCACGTCGTCGTTGTCCGCATGCGCGAGCACGGAGATGATGCCCATCTCACGGCACGCGCGCGCGATGCGCACGGCGATCTCGCCGCGATTGGGGACGATTAGTTTCTGGACACCCACGCCGCAAGTCCTTTGCTGAGAAACGCCTTCATCCCGGCCTGCCCTTCTTCGGAAACGCGCCGCGTGGAGATCGCGTCGATGGTGTACGGGATGGCGTCCGCGAGCTCGTGCGACGCCACGTACGCGATCAGCTTCTTGCACTCGCGCACGGCCTCGGGACCCGAAGTCTTGAGCTGCGTGACCGTCTCGTACACCGCCGCGTCGAGCTCCTCCTGCGATTCGACCACGCGATGCACGAGACCGATGCGCTGCGCGCGATCGGCATCGAAGCGCTCGCCGGTGAGGAAGAGCGCGCGCGCGTGCGTCTGTCCGATCTTGGCGATCACGTACGGCGAGATCACCGCAGGGAGAATCCCGAGCTTCACTTCGGACAGGCCGAACTGCGAAGTGCTCATGCTGATGGCGACGTCGCACACGGCGACCAGGCCCACGCCGCCGCCAATGGCCGCGCCTTGAATGCGGCCGATGACCGGCAGCGGGCACTCGTTGATCAGCGCGTACATCCTGGCGAGCAGCGAGGAGTCGCGCACATTCTCGTCGCGCGTGTACGAGACCATGCGCGACATCCAGTTCAGGTCCGCGCCCGCGCAGAAGTTCTTGCCGGTGCCTTTGAGGACGACCACGCGCGCGGCGTCGGTGTCGAGGTTGGAGAAAAGGTCGATCGCCTCGGCGATCAGCTCATCGTTGAACGCGTTGTGAACGTCGGGCCGGTTCAGCGTGACGGTGAGCACGCCTTCGGAGAGCTCGACCAGGAGAGTTTTGTACGCCATAGGCGGCGGATTGTATTCCGGCAACGTGGCGACGGGCTTCAGCCCGTCGCGATATCGATATTGCGACGGGCTGAAGCCCGTCGCCACGTTCTCTTCTATCCGCGTGTGGTACGCCGCTTCGCTTTCCGCAACTCCGGGTACTCCGCCGTGAACGAGTACTGCGGCTCCACGCCCAGCGCGCCCGCGGCCTCGATCTTCAGCGTCAGTGCATTCGGCGCGGAAGTCACGTCCGCGTTCAGCGTCACCGTCGAATTCGCGGCGATGTCCTGCGTGCGCGAGATGCCGTTGCCGGTGAGCGTCGCGCGGACCGGCGTGTCGCCGGTTTTAATCGTGACGCTGACCGGGCCCGTCTTCGTGGCGGTGAACGAGTAGAAGTCGACGTCGGCGCTGTCGCAGAGTCCGGCGAAGACTTTCGCCGACTCGGCAATCGCTGTGGCGGTGGCCGCGGAGTTGTTGCTCTCCTGTACATCCGAGCACGGACGCGCGGAGCGCACGTTGGCCACGACCACGGCGTCCTGCGGTCCCTGCGCGACGTTCGTGCCGGTCACGCGAATGCGGTACGTGCCCGGTGCGGCGTTGGGGATCTCCACCATCTCCACGGGATCGACGTCGTTCACGCCGCGCACGGCGTTGGCGTCGATGCTGTTCTTGTCGAGCGTCCACGGGCTCCACGTGTTGCCGGATGGATCGACGACGCGCAGGTCGAGATTGTTGACCAGCGACTTGGCGGCGATGTCGTCGTGTCCGAGGAATGGCAGCGCGGGATCGGCCCAGTTCAGAACGACGCGGACGTTCTGCGTCTGCTCGACGATGATCGGAATCTCACGCGTCTCCTGCGCGCCCTGGGCGAAGGTGAAATCATGGATGCGCGTCTCGCCGCGGATCAGATCCACGGAATTCTTCGCATCGACCAGTCCGAAGCCGAACGTGTAGTCCGGACCGGGATGCCCGAGGTCGTCCGCGCCGGCGATGAGCAACGCTTTGAGCTGCGCGGGATGCGGCGTGGTGCCGAACGTGCGGCGCCACTGCTCGGTGAGCAGCGCGGCGATGCCCGTCACCGCGGGCGACGACATCGACGTGCCGTTCAGGGACGCGTAGCTGCTCTCCGGCACGGTCGAGAACACGTTCGCGCCGCGCGCGACGAGCTCCGGCTTCACGCGCCCGTCTTTGGCCGGGCCGCGCGAGCTGAAGCCGATGATCGAGAGGTCCGTGTTCACCGCGCCGACGGAGATGACGTTCTTCGCCGCACCGGTGGTGCCGAGGGTGTCGAATGGCGTGAGCGGATGATGGAGGCCGATCTCGCACGGCGTCACGCCCGCGTTCGCGTCCTTCTCGCCGTTGCACTGGGCGGGACAATCCGTGCCCGAGCCATTCTTCGACACGCAATACGTCCCGGTGCGGTCCTCCTCCGTATCGAGGTTGTAGTGGAGATGGTTCTTCCACTCCGTGTTCAGGCCGAGCGGCAGGTTGCCGTCGTTGCCGGCGGCGTGCACGAAGAGGACGTTGTTGTCGATGGAGATCTCGTCGATGGGCGCCGCGAACGTGAGCTCGTACGCGCCCCAGTAGCGATCGCCCTCATTCCAGACGGGCGGCGATCCTTCTTCCCAGCCCCAGATGTAACCCCAGGAGTTGTTGTCGGCCACGACGCCGAGAGGCTTGAGCTTCGTGTTCTTGAGCGTCAGCCAGTCGCCGGTGCAGGAGTTGAGGCCCGGCACGCGCACGCAGAATTGATAGATGGTGGACTTCGGCGCCATCCCTTTCGCGGAAGGATTGAGTCCGGCCGCACCGATGGTGCCGGCGACGTGGGTGGCGTGGCGGCGATCGCCGCTGGCGCCGCCGAGAGCCTCGACGGTGAGGCGTCCGCCGAACTCGGGATGCGAGTTCTGCGCGGGCGCGAGCTCGAACAGCGACACGACGACGCCCTCTCCGCTGAGACCATACGGCGCGCCATAGAGCTCCGTGACGTGCGAGAGCTGCGCGGTGACCGCGTTCTCCGCGGCGATCTTCGGATTGCGGCGTCCGGCGATCGCGAACACGCGCTGATCCTCCGCCACCGCGAGCAAAGCGTTCGTCGGAATCTTCGCCTCGATGCGATGCGACGGAAGATAGCCGAGGGCCAGGACGTCCATCGCGCCGCCGGCGGCGAGGATCGCCGCGCGCGCTTCGTCGAAAGTCACGTCGCGGTTGAACACGACGTTCACGTTCGCGATCGGAGCGCCACTCGCCGCCGCGTGAATCGCCGAGGGACTGAGCTTCATCTCCGCCGTGAGCGGCTCGGCTTCGATCTGCGGAACGACGCCGTCGCGCACGCGCGCCAGGTAGCGTCCGCCGGGAAGCGCGTGCAGCACATTGATCCCCTGCTGCGCAAGCACGGACTGGTCGGCTTCCGTCAGAGCGGCGGCGGGATGAAGGACCCAGGCTCGCCGCGGCGCTTTCTCGATCTCGCGCGGACCGGCGAACAGGGGAACGGCGAGTACGGCCAGCAGGACCAGACGGCGCATAAGGTTAGTTATTGTACGTTTTGAGAACGGCTGGCGTCGTTACGTTGTGGTGCCCGAGGTCGGACTCGAACCGACATGAGGGTTGACCTCGGCAGATTTTGAGTCTGCTGCGTCTGCCATTTCGCCACTCGGGCGGCACGCTCAGAAGGAACGCGCGGCGCGACCCGCTCGCTTCCCGTGAGGCGCGTGAGTATAGCGCCTCAATAGTTGTCCGCGGCCGTGAGCTCGACGATCCGGCCGTCCTCGCTCAGCGTCGCCGAGACGAGCAGCGTCACCGTGCGATACGTGAATTCGTACCGGGACA
>DATLBM010000420.1:0-2027 GCA_035526885.1 Thermoanaerobaculia bacterium
ACCGCACGATCTCGTAATCCGCGAACGCGCTTGCGAGCTCTCCCGGCGCTACCTTGAACCGTCCCGTCATCAGCGCGATCGTGACGATCGTGCCGCCGCGCTTCAGCACGCGTTTCGCTTCCGCGAAGAGCGGGCGGTGCAGGTAATAGAGGATGGCCACGAGGTCGAACGACTCGTCGTCGAACGGCAGCGGCGCGCCGATCTCGAGGTCCATCACCTGCGCGTTCACGCGCGGATCGCGCTCACGCAGCGCGGCGATCGCCTCGGCCGAAGCGTCGATCGCGATGACCTCCCATCCGCGCTCGGCGAGCCACACGGCGTGACGTCCCGTGCCGCACGCCAGGTCGAGCGCGCGTCCGGGCGGCAGGTCGCGCACGGCCTCGACGAGCAGCGGCGCCGGCGTCGTGCTCCGATCGTGCATACTGGCAGCGTATGGGCCTGCGAGGAATCGTGCAAATGCTCACCCGCGGAGGACCGAAGATGCTGCAGCCGGGCGATGCCGCTCCCGACTTCGAGGTCCTCGATCACCTCGGCAATCGCGTGCGGCTCACCGACTTTCGCGGGAAGAAAGTCATCCTCTGGTTCTACCCGAAAGCCGACACGCCCGGCTGACGGAAAGAAGGTTCCGGGTTCCGGGACCTCGACGTGGAGTTCCAGGCGAAGAACGCGCAGGTGATCGGCGTCAGCTTCGACACCGTCGACGAGAACCGCGCCTTCGCGGAGAAGTTCGACTTCCCCTTCCCGCTGCTGTGCGACACCGCGCGCGACATCGGCGTGAAGTACGGCGCCGCCGATTCGCCGAAGGACGAGTACGCGCGCCGCATCGCGTACGTCATCGACGAAGAGGGAAAGATCGCGCAGGCGCACGCCAAAGTCGATGCGGCCGCCTTCCCCGCCTGGCAACTGCGGAACTTGTAGGTGCCGCCCTGGAATTCTGAGCGAAGCGAAGAATCTAGTGAGCCCCCTCGAAAAGCGTTCATTTCGCGAGGGGGCTCCATAGATCCTGCGCTTCGCTCAGGATTTCGGTGTACTTGTGAGTACCATGCGCCGCACATGACCGATCGCGTGAAGTTCATCGAGCATCAGGGCCGCCGCATTCTGCACATCGACTGGACCAACGGCTCCGCTGAGGAGATTCTCGCGGCGATGGCGGAGGCGCAGAAGATCATCGCGTCGCAGCCGCCCGCCTCCGTCCTCACGCTCACCTCGGTCCACGAAGCCAAGGTCACCCGCGCCGTCACGGAGGAGCTCAAGGCGTACGTCGCGCACAACAAGCCGTACGTCCTCGCGGGCGCCGTGGTCGGCCTGAACGACCTGAAGATGATCATCTTCAACTTCGTGAACCGCGTCACCGGACGCGCGCTCCGCGCGATGGATGACGTCGCATCCGCGAAGGACTGGCTGGCCGCCACGCGCCAGATTTAACAAAGAACTGCAACTATTCGCCGCTCCGCACGAATACACCCTCCAGACAGCTCTGGAGGGTTGCAGATGAGCGCGAAGCGGAAACGAAAAATCACCATCTTCTCCGTCATCTTCCTGGTCCTGGCCATCGGCACGACCGTGGCGATCAAGGCGAACGGGAAGGACAAGAAGGCGCCGGAGTCCCCGATCAAGACCGGCAAGGCGGAGATCGCCGACGTGCAGGTCAAGGTGACCGAGGTCGGCACGGTGGAGCCGGAAGTGAAGGTCGAGGTGAAGTCGGCCATCTCCGGCAAGGTCGTCGAGATCGTCCATCGCGACGGCGACGTCGTCCGCCGCGGCACCGTTCTCGCGCGGGTCGAGCCCGATCTCAGCCAGGCGCAGTCGCTCGCGGAGACGAAGAACTCCGTCGTGTCCGCGGACATCCGCTATCGCGACGCGCGCAAGAACTTCGAGGAGAACAACAAGCTCTTCACGCAGGGACTGCTCGCCGCGAAGCCGCATCGCGACGCCGAGACCGAGTACCTCGCCGCGCGCCAGGACTACGAGAAAGCGCGCGAGCAGTACGCGATCGTGGAGAAGAGCGGCATCCCCATCGGCCAGTC
>DATLBM010000421.1:0-30420 GCA_035526885.1 Thermoanaerobaculia bacterium
CTTCAACGCAGTGTCCACGGCCGGCAGCGCTAAGTCAGGGCCATTCGTCATTCAATACATTGGTGCGCCGCTGGCGGCCGCCTGTCTCCAGGCGGTCTACGCCGGCGCCCATGCGCTCGTGACCATCGCTCCGATCGATCCGAAGGGGCAAACGACTCTTCAACAGTGGTTCTACGGCAGCGACCAGCGGCTCTATCTGAATACGGACAGCTCGACGGCGCCGGTGTGCGTCGATTTCGCCACCAACCGCCGGCAAACGGCGTACCGGTGCAGGTGTCTCGCGTCGATCCCGCAGACCAGACGCAGCAGTGGAAGTGGAGCGGAGACCCCAACACCCCGACCTTCGCCAACGTGGGCGCGCCGGGTTACGTGCTCGACGTCGACGGCAACGCGCAGAGTGTTTACCTGAAGGCGGTGTGGGAGACGATCGCGGCGGCCCACACGCTGTACGACCTCAACGGCAACTATCTCGATACGGCCGCGAACGTGCCGTCTTGCCGCGACTCGCTGCCGAACCTCACCGAAGCGAAGATCGCGCGTCGCCGCGAAGTCGCGGCGCATGAGAACTCTAATTTGGCGGGGCCGACGGGGCTCGAACCCGCGACCTCCGGCGTGACAGGCCGGCGTTCTAAGTGCCTTTCGGCCGATTGCGAGGGGCGGCGGATCGCGCAAGCCCTGATAACACGGCGGTTAGGGGCGAAAGGGGCCGATCTTGTGAGGCAGCTTGTGAGGATCACAAGCCTCACAAGCTCGCTCGTGGAACCTGTGGAACGTCGCGTTATTGGTGGTTACCAGTACGTGGCAACGCCGAGGTCTTTCGACCGCTTTGACAGCTTCCGGTCGAAGGTGGCGATCGCGTCGTAGCGGTTGCTCGCGGCGACGGCGACGATCGATGCGTCGGCGAGTGAGTTGAGCGGGTTCGGCCAGTAGTCGAGGACGCGCTTCCATGGGCATTCGTCGATGACCAGAACGCCGGGGAGGGCGATCAGGTCGCGGAGCATGGGGGCGAGATCGGTGGCGGGGATGCGGTAGGTGCTCTGCAGAACGTAGACGATCTCGAAGATGACGAACTGCGGGAGGATGACTTCCAGCTCGCCGTCTTCGGCTTTCAGCAGCAGCGCTTTCGCCGCGTCGCGTTGCTCGTCGTTGCGGTGGACGAGCGTGGAGAGGAAGACGTTGGCGTCGACGACGACGCGCTCCACGTCAGATCCGCCCTCTGCGCTTGCGGGCATCGTGGACGGCTTTCACGACGTCGCTCGGGCCGTGTTTGATGAAGCCTTCCCATTTCCAGAAGGCGGGACGTTCGGTGGTGATGGAGACGCGGCCGCCGTTGACTTCCCACGTGATCTTGTCGCCGGGGCCGATGTCGAGCGCGTCGCGGACTTCCTTCGGAACGGTCGTTTGTCCCTTGCTGGTGATGGTGGAGGTCGGCATCGTATGTCTCCTTACCTGATGCTATCACTGGTAAGGCTCGGCTCGCGCCGCGCTATTCCGTTACGTCGGCGGTCACTTCGCTTCGGGATGAGCTTCCGAAGATCGCGATGGTTGAACACGTCGACCAGGTCCGTAACCTTGCAGTCGAGTGCGCGACCGCGAGCCGGAGCAGCATCGTAAGGCTCGGCACTTTGATGCCGCGTTCCATATCGCTGATGTACGCGAAGGATGTCCCTGCGGCCGATCCCCAACTCGAAACGTATGCGGTGGGCCGGGACTTTCGTCCTTGAAAGTCCCGACCAAACCGCGCGTCTGAGTTATGGATTGCCTCCGCCCTGCTGTGGGCCACGATAGGCATCAATCTGATGCAACGCCGGGCGGCCGCAAGCCGCCCGGCAGCTCTCCTAAAACGTCTCGCTCAACGCCTCTTCCACCCCCGTGCGGTACGTCGGACCCACGGGGATCGTGGTGGCGTCGTGGAGCACGATCGAGAGGGATCCGTCCGGCGACGGGACGAGCTTGCGTACGCGCTCGATGTTGACGATCGCGCTGCGGTGCACGCGCAGGAACACGGCGGGATCGAGCTCCGCGACGACGTTCTGCACCGACTCGCGCAGCAGATGCGACTCCCTGCCGGTGTACAGGCGGAGATAGTTTCCCGCGGCGGCGATCCAGTCGATCGAGGACACGCGGATGAAAACGACTTCGCCGCGCACGCGCACGCCGAAGCGCTCGCGCCAGCGGCGTGACGCCGTGCGCGTCGCGCTCTTGCCTTCCACGAAGCGGCGCACGCGCCACAGCGCGCGGTCGAGCCGCTCCTGCGAGAACGGCTTCACGAGATAGTCGACCGCATTGGCCTCGAACGCGTCGAGCGCGAACTCCTCGTGCGCGGTGACGAAGACGATCGCGGGACGGCGGTCGACGGGCATCGTCTGCACGAGCTCGAAGCCGCTCGCGCCGGGCATCTCGATGTCGAGCAGCAGCAGCGACGCCGGCTCGTTCCGCATCAGCGCACCGGCTTCGGAAGCGCTGCCGCATTCGGCGACGACGTCGATGTCCGGATGCGCGCCCAGCATCGCCCGAACGCGGCTGCGCGCGAGCGGCTCGTCGTCGATGATGAGCGTGCGGATCACGCGGCCTCCTCGAAGGGCACGCGCAGCGTGGTCGACATCGCGCCGCCGTCCGGCGTGACCGTCCATTCCACGTCCATGCGCACCGCTCTTCCTTCGTGAGCGCAGTGAACCTCCACCGATCCGCCGGAGCCCGAGGTGAGATCGAGCACCACCGCTTCGATCACGGGCTGCAGCACGAGCGCGGGGACGAGGCACGCCAGCACGTCATCGCTCGCGACGTAGCGCGCGTTCACGGCGAAGCGTCCGCCGGCGCGACAGAGATCGAGGCAGTGATCGAAGTGTTCGAGCTCGTCGGAGAGGCGGGTCTGCTCGCGGCTTCCGCGGGTCATGCTGCGCCGCACAATCTCGCTGAGCGAGACGATCAGCCGGTCGCCCGGCTCGGCGTGCAGCACGCTGCCGATGTGGCGGAGCATGCGCACCGCGAACTGCGGCTGCAGGCGCGTGCGCAGCTCGTCCATCTCCGCCCGCGCCAGCAGCGTCTGCGCGCGCACGCGCTGGCGTTCTCGTGCCGCGGCCTCGCGTTGCGCGTCGACGAGATTGCTGATGAAGAAGATGACCGCGAGGATGGCCACGTTGCGGTGGAAGCGGATGCGCACCGAGAGCAGGACGAAGCTGAGCGCGACCCCGTGCCCCTCGCCGAGGCTGTGGAAGGCGCCGCCGAATGCGGCGCGGAAGACGGCCAGGATCGGGATGAGCGCGAGGATGATCGCGGCGTTGCGCAGGAGATGCGGTGGCCGCAACGGCAGTCGCTGTGCGATCAGCACCACCACCGGCGTGAGCAACGCCCAATCCAGCGCGGTGACCATCTGCACGAGGAGCACCTCGTTCCAGGCCACGCCGCCGCCCAGCACGATGGCGCGGCGATAGAACTCGCTGGTGGCGAAGAGGCCGGCCACGACCCAGATGGCCAGGTCGCATGCGGCGATGAGGAGAAGCATGCGGAAGCGGCGAGCGTTCATGGCCGCACCGGGACGCACAGCTCGGCGACGAACTCGCCGCCATCGCGATGGTAGTGAAGGCGCGGCGCCGCGCCGTACAGAGTGTCCAATCGCGCGACCGTGTTGGTCACGCCGACGTGGCCGCGCGCGAACGGTGTGGCCGGATCGCATCCGGGACCGGTATCGCGCACCTCGAAGCGCAGTCCATCGCCCGCACGCGATGCGCGCACGGTCACCCTTCCTCCCGCGGCGAGCTTCCGGATGCCGTGCACGATGGAGTTCTCCACGAGCGGCTGCAGCAGCAGCGGTGGAATCGAGGCCGACAGCAGTTCCGGATCGTCGACTTCGATGCGCGTCTGCAAACGTGAGCCGAAGCGCAGCTTCTGCAGATCGAAGTACCGCCGGATGAAATCCAGCTCCTCGGACACGCGCACGTGCGAGCGCTCGGTCTCCGCGCTGCGCTGCAGGAGGCCCGCGAGCTGCGAGATGGCCTCCGCCGCCGCGGCGCCGTTGAATCGCGCCAGCGCGGCCACGTCGTTCAGCGTGTTGAAGAGAAAGTGCGGCTGCAGATCGCCGCGCAGCCGGCGCAGCGTGGCGTCGGCGAGATCGGCTTCGGCCTGCGTTTCGCGCCGCTGCTGTTCATCGGTGCGGCGCCGGATGCGCCCGTAGTTCGCCACCGCGGCGATGGCCAGGAACAACAGCAGATCGGTGTGGAAGCCTGAGGCCATGACCTCGATGAAGCGGGCGCGGTCGAGATGCTTCTGTTCGATCGCCGGGGGCACGGCGGCGTCGATGGCGCCGCGCAGCACGGCGAAGACGATGCCGATGACCAGCATGGCCACCGTGTTGCGCAGGACGTACGGTTTTTCGATCGGCAACCGCTCGGCGATCCAGAGGATGAGAGGCGTGACCAACGCCCAGACCATCATGGCTACGGTCGTCTCGATGGTGCGCTCGTAGATGTCTTCCGGCGTTCCCCGCGCCAGCGAGATCACATGCTGCTGGCTGGCGAAGAAGAAGCCGAGAAACGTCCACGCGGCGGCGATGAGCACCGCCACGCGCACGAGCTCCAGAAACCGCGCGCGTCCCACGCTTAGATGGTGGTGACGTCATGACGGAAAGGCAAGTCAACTTACAGCAGCAAATCCATCCAGCGGTTTCGTCCCGGAAATCCCGGCCTTCGTCCCAGAAATCGGCCACTGCGAGCGTTCCCGGCATGCGGAGTGAACGCGGCCGACGCCCATCGAAGCAATTCGATCGTCGCAGTTTCCGCGTGTGGCCCAGGTCAATTTTCTTTCCGGTTCCTGAGGAGGTCTGATGTGAGATTCCGCACGGCTCCACTCGTGTCCCTGGCTACTCTCCTCGTCGTCGTTCAGGTGTTCGCGCAGGTCGATCCCGGTCCTCGGCCCCTGCCCGCCAACGCAGGCGGTCCGCTCCCGTCCGTGGCCGCGAACCAGCCCTTCACGATTCTCGACTTCTTCAACAGGGGAGCGGACGTCTTCGACGACGTCGAGGACGTGCCCGGAGGTCTCGGCCCGCGATTCAATGGCTTGAGCTGCGCCGAGTGCCACGCGCACCCCACCATCGGAGGCAGCAGCCCGCCCGTCAATCCCCAGGTCGCGGCCGCGAATGCCAACGGCGCCACGAACACCATCCCGTACTTCGTCCTGATCAATGGACCGGTGAAGGAGGCCCGCTTCCGCTACATCCCTGATGCCGCCGGCATTCCGCAGACGAACAATCCGGACGGCAGCGTGCATCCGCTGTACACGATCGCCGGACGGGCCGACGCGAACGGGTGCACGTCCGCGGTGATCGCGCAGCCGAACTTCAACGCGGCCCGGGACAACAACAACATCTTCTTCCGCATCCCCACGCCGCTGTTTGGCGGAGGTCTGATCGAGAACATCGACGACTCCACGCTCCTGGCCTACCGCGCCGCGGTGAGCAACAACACGCTCGGCATCACGCCGAACTTCAATCGCAACGGCAATGACGGCACGATCAGCCGCTTCGGCTGGAAGGCGCAGAACAAGTCGCTGGAGCTGTTTTCCGGCGAGGCTTACAACGTCGAGATGGGCGTCAGCAACGAGCTCTCGCCGCAGGAGCGCCCGGCCGGGCTGGAAGCGAAGACCAACGGATTGCCGTCGCAGTGCAGGTTGAATGCGACGCCGGAGGACCACACGAACTTCAACCAGACGCCGGTGGACACGCTGAGCGACGTCACGTTGTTCTCCATGTTCATGCGCCTGCTCAAGCCGCCCGTGCAGCAGGTGTCGGGTCCCAACACCGTGCAGATCGTGAACGGGGAAGCGATCTTCACGGAGGTGGGCTGCGCGAAATGCCACAAGGTGGCGTTCACGACGGGCACGTCGAGCCTCACCGCCAGCTTGAACAACGCGGAGGCGAAACTGTTCAGCGATCTGGCGGTGCATCACATGGGAAGCGGGCTGGCGGACAACCTCCAGCAGGGGAGCGCGCAGGGTACGCAGTTCCGCACCGCGCCGCTGTGGGGCGTCGGGCAGCGGATCTTCCTCCTGCACGACGGACGGGCCACGACGATGATGGACGCCATCAACGCGCACTCGTCGTCGGGCTCCGAGGCGAACGCCGTCATCGCCAACTACGGGATGCTGAGCCTCGCGGACAAACAGGCCCTCATCTACTACCTGCGCTCTTTGTAAAGGAGAGAACGATGCCGCTCCTGCTCGCGCTCCTGTTGTCCGTCGTCGCGCCGAACGTCAGCCCGAACCCGAACCGGGGACCGGCGCCGGCGGCGAGCGACGCCACGACTCCGGTTCCCGAACAGGGAAGCGCCGGCACGGGCCATTATCGAAACGCGTATTTCCAGTTGTCCTATCCGATCCCCGCCGGCTGGACCGAGCAGCCGGCGGGGCCGCCGCCCTCGGACGCCGGCGCGTACGCGCTGACCCAGTACGCGCTGATCGATCCCGAAAAGCGCATTCGCGCGCACGTGCTGGTCACGGCGCAGGATCTCTTTTTCAGCCTGACCGATACCGCCGACGCGCATGCGCTGGTCGCCTCGATGCGTGAAGGTCTCGAGCCGGTGTATCGACTGGAAGGGGAGCCGGATCGCGTCACGATCGCGGGCCGCACGTTCCAGCGCCTGCGTTACCGCGCTCCGCGCTCGGGCCTGCACTGGCTCGTGCTGTCCACGGACATGCGCTGCCACGCGCTGACGTTCACGTTCACCAGTACGGAAGTGGCCGCGCTCGACGCCGCGCAGAACGCCATGCAGCGCATGTCTCTCTCGACGTCCGGCGCTCCGCTCTGCATCAGCGACTACGCCTCGCACGCGATCGTGAAACCGGAGCCGCAGTTTTCACCGCATCACTTCAACACCATTCCCGTGCGCGTGATCATCGGCACGGACGGTCTGGTCAAACACATTCACATGCTCAACGCCTACCCCGAACAGGCGGAGGCGATCCTCACCGCCCTCCGCTCCTGGCGGTTCAAGCCGTACGAGGTGGAGGGGAGGGCGGTGGAGGTGGAGACAGGGATCGTGTTCGGGCTGGCGCCGGTGAAGCTGCGGGCGGCGAAGTGACGTCATCGCGAGAAGAGGGCTCGTCCGTCTTCCATCACGATGCGGCGACGGTCGCCGCGGATTGCCACGGTCGCCGCGTAGTCGTCGCCGAAGTCGAGCCGCTCGAGATGCCAGCCATCGCCAGCACTGAGAGGATCGATGCAGATCGTGAATTCGCGGAAGCCGTGGGCGAAGCCGGTCCCGAGCGCTTTCACGAACGCTTCTTTCGCCGTCCACAGCTCGAAGAAGCGGAGGGGACGACGGCCCTCATCGAGCCGGAAAACCGCCTCCTGTTCCGGGGGTGAGAAGAACCGCCGTGCCATTCGCTCGATCTTCATCCGAGGGTCGAGATGCTCGACGTCGATCGCCGCCCGAACGCCGCGACTGATCAGCAATGCCACGAGGCCTCGCGTGTCGGAGACGCTGAAATCGAGATCGCCGGCGGCTGGGGAGACGATGCAGGGGCGGCCGTTGTCCACGGTGCCGAACGTCCACGCGCGCGCATCGACGTTCGCGCACCGCGACAGCGCCAGCCGCACCAGTGCGCGCTTGATGGCGAAGTCGCGCCGGTGCGTCGCGCTGCGAAGCCGTTGTCCGCGTTCGCGCTCGTCGTCGCTCAGCAGCTCGTGCGCGAACGCCACTTCGGCATCCGAGAGCGAGCCGGTGCGAACGGACCAGACCTGTACCTCTTCGCCCATCGCCACGAGTATATTGGCGGGACCATGATCGTCCTTGCAGGCGAGATCGCCGCGGCGAGCAGCAGCCTGGCGTTGTTCGAAGTGTCCGGCGATGAACTGCTGCTGCTGCGCACCGCGCACATCGCGAACGACGAATATCCGGCGCTGCTGCCGGTGGTCCGCCGGTTCACCGCGGAGGATCGCCCCCGCGTGTGTGCGGCGTGTTTCGTCGTCACCGGCGCGCCGCCGTGGCCGGTCGAGAGCGCACGTCTGCGATCGGCCATCGGCGGCGAAGTGGAAATTGCGGACGGCGCGCCGCTCGACGATCGCGATCCTCCCACACCGCTCTGGAGCGCCGCGCGCCGCGCCGCCGACATTGCGCGATGAGCAGCGACGAACACTGGCGCAAGCTCGAGCGGCTCTATCGTGGAGCGCCGGTCAACCAATACTGGGAGCCGCGGATCTCCATCGCCGACCGCAGCTGCGAGATCGTCATTCCCATTCGCGAGGACTTCTTCCATCCTGCCGGCGCCGCGCATGGCGTCACGTATTTCAAGGCCCTCGACGACGCCGCCTTCTTCGCGGCCAACTCGGTCGAAGAAGAGTTTCTCCTCCTCACCGCGTCGTTCCAGGTCATGTTCATCCGCCCCATCTCGAGCGGCGAGTTGCGCGCGCAAGGCACGGTCGTGGAGGCCACGCGTACGATGGTGTTCGCGGAATCGGTGGCACGCGACTCCGCGGGGCGGGAGGTGGGGAGGGGGAGTGGCGTGTTCGCAGTCAGCAGGATCAGGCTGGGACCGGACATCGGCTACTCGTGAGGAGCTTCTCCACGTACATCCGGCGCACGACGCCGCGTTGAATCTTGCCGCTCGTCGTCACCGGAATCGTTCCCGCCGGCACGATCTCGACGTCCCCGACGACCAGCCCTGTTTCCTCGCGCACGCGCCTGCGGACCTCGATGGTCAGGGCCTGATCGCGCGCCGGATCGCCATGGCGGTCGCACTCCGCCATCACGCAGAGCCGCTGTGTTCCGGCTTCCGGGTCCTCCACGCCGAACGCCGCCACGCGACCGCTGCGCACGCCGTCGACTTTCGCGGCCACCCATTCGATCTCCGCGGGATGGTGGTTCTCGCCCGAAAGGATGATCAGCTCCTTGCGGCGTCCGGTGATGAACAGCTCGCCGCGCTCGAAGAACCCGAGGTCGCCGGTGCGAAAGGAGCGGACGCGCGCGGGCGGCGTGTTGCGCTCGTAGTAGCCGGAGAACAGCGATGGGCCGTCGATCGTGATCTCGCCCATGTGCCGTTCCGGCAGGGCCGCTCCGTCTCCATCGCGGATCGTGACGTTCATGCCTTCCGCCGGAAGACCGCAGGCGACGAGCTCCAGCGCGTCGTCCTCGTCGCGGGCCGCCAGGGCCTTGCCGTCGCGCGCCAATGCGGCGCGGCTGATGCGCAAGGTCCCATAGCGCTCGCGAAACGGTTTCATGCTCACCGCCAGCGTCGCCTCGGCCATTCCGTAGCACGGAAAGAGCGTCGTCGGCTGCAATCCATACCGCGCGAAGCGTTGCTCGAACTTGTCGAGCACCGCCGCATGCACGGGTTCCGCGCCCACGTACGCGACGCGCCACGAAGAGAGATCGACGCCGGCCATCTCGCGATCCGTGGCCCGGTCGGCGACCTGGCGATACGCGAAGGTCGGCGCGAGCGAATGCGTCCCGCGATAGCGTCCGATGGCCTGCAGCCAATGCGCGGGGCGGCGCAGAAAAGCGAACGGCGTCGACAGCACCAGCTCCATCCCGGCGGCGAGCGGCAGCAGCACGCCGCCGACCAGTCCCATGTCGTGGAACAGCGGCAGCCAGCTCACCATCACGTCGCCCGGCAGGATTCCCGAGCCGAGGGCGATCTGCCGCACGTTCGCCATCGCCGCTCCGTGCGTGATGACGACGCCTTTCGGCTCGCCCGTTGATCCCGACGTCAGTTGCAGAAAGGCGACGCTGTCCGGCGTGATCTGCACCGGCGGCGTGAAGTCATCGCGCCCGCGGAGATCTCCCGGCGGGATCGCGTCCAGCTCCAGCTCGCGGGGCGCGACCACGGCCCGCACGTCCAGCGCGCGGGTGAGCTTCTCGAGGCGCGCCCGGAACAGCGCAGGCGGCTGGGCGCCCTGCGGCGGGCTGAGAGGAATCGGGTGAATCCCGGCCAGCAGACTGCCGAAGAACGCCGAAAGAAACTCTTCGCCGGTCGGCAGGACGAGCATCACCCGGTCTCCGGGCGCGACGCCGCGCCCGAGCAGCGAATTGGCCGCCTCGCGCGCGCGGGAGAGGAGCTCGCTGAACGGGAGAATGCGCGATTGCAGGTCCGATCCGAGGAGCGTGATCGTGCGGCCGCCGGCGGACGCGGAAGACAACGATTCCACGAGCGTGGCGTTGCCGGACATGCCCCGAAAATATCGGTTCCGCAAGACCATCCGTCAATAGTTCCGGATTTGTACACTTGTGTTTTCGTCGACGGGACATACATTGTCCACCACGCGATTACGCCAGAGTCGGAGGGTCAGCCATGCGCCGCATTGCAGTGCTCAACTCCTATAACGTGCTTCCCGGAATCCGCGGACGGGAGACGAAGCGCGTGCAGAATTTCCTGGCCGCGCTGTCGCGCAACGGCTACGACGAAGGCCGCGACTACGAGCTGGTGATGCTCGACATCGAAGAGCGTCCGGCCATGCACGCCGCCGTGAAGGAAGTGGTCGATGAAGGCGTCGATCTCATTCACGCCGTCGGCACTCCGAACGCGTTCGCCGCGGCCAACGCCACGGCCACCGTGCCCATCGTGTACTACGGCGCGCATCCCGAGGGCATCGCCCATGAGACGCTCGGCGCGGACAACTGCACCGGCCGGATCATGGCCCTGCCCTTCACCGCGAACTACAAGAACTTCCGCTTCGTGCGGCGTTTCCTCCCGCACATCAGGAGCGTGCACGCGGCGTTTTTCGCCGATACCGTCTTCGTGCGGCCGGAGATGCGCGAGCTGCATGACGCCGCGCGTGCCCGGGCCGGCCGGCGGGTGTGGCTCTCCGGCAAAGACGATGCGCCGGTCGGATTTCGCACGCTGGCGGGGCTCGGCTACATCGTCGGCGTCGAATACAAAGAGCTGATCTTCTCCGACGCGAGCGAGCTGGAACAGGCCATCGAGGAGATCGATCCCGCCAGCGGGATGCTCATGACCTACAACGAATTGATGCATTGCCCGGGCGGGCTGGAGACCGTGGTCCGCAAGACCGCGGAGATGAGCCTTCCCATGATCTTCAACAACAACGCCCAGGTGGTGGCGCGGGGACTTCTCGCGGGCATCGCTGCGGACTGGGCGCTTTGCGGCACGCAGGCCGGCGAGACCGCCGCGCGCATCCTCGACGGCGCGGCGCCGCGCGAGATCCCACGCGAGCTGCATCCCAATCAGGTGTCGTGGATCAACGTCGACACCGCCAGACGTCTCGGCGTGGAGCTCGACGATTCACTGCTCTCGTATTTCGACCGACGCGTCGTCGGCAACGTGACCGATCTCTGTATGTGAACGAACGAAAGGAGCAACCGATGGCAGATCCGAAGTATGTCGCCGAGGTGAGGAACCGTTTCAGTGAAGTGATGCAGCTCGATCCGGACACGCTGGATTTCGACGCCCGTCTCGACGATGCCTACGGCGTGACGTCCGTGAACCGGATGCGCCTGGTGTCGGAGCTCGAGATCGCGCTGGAGATCGAGATCCCCGAGCCGGAGATCAACGCCATCTGCACGCTCGGCGACGTGGTCGCGCTCTGCGAGCGCTACTCCATCCCGACCCTGCAGGCAGCGTCCGGAAGGGCCTGACATGTCCGAGAAGAAGAAGATCCTCCTCACGAGCGTCTTCCGTCCTTACGCGTCGAAGAACAGCAAGTACAACAAGGACGGCGACGAGGAATGGCTGGACTACATGGCCTCGCGCATCAGCCGCGAGCCCGGCCCGTTTGTGATGAGCTCCTACATGTCGGGGACGGCGCTCACGCTGATCGCGGCCAATCTCGATGCCGACGTCACGGTGATGGGCCACCCCAGCCTGGACGAGTACATCGCGGAGCTCAAGAAACAGCCCGACTTCGTCGGCATCACCTTCCTCATCAAAGGACTGGGCAAGCTCTTTCCGATGATCGCGCTGGCGCGCAAGCACGCTCCGAAAGCGAAGGTGGTCATCGGCGGCTTCGGCACGATGCTGCACAACCTCGGCAATCACGGCGCCGACTTTCTCTGCCGCGGCGAAGGCGTGTCGTTCTTCCGCACGCTCATCGGGCAGAACCCCCAGGATCCCGTCCGCCAGCCCGACGTCCTCGGCGACGTGACCCTGAAGTGTTTTCGCAACTATCCCTTCCTGCCGCGCGCGCGGTATGCCGAGCTGACCCACGGCTTCGGCTGTCCGCACAAGTGCGAGTTCTGCACGACCTCCGCGTACTTCGGCTACGTTCACATCCCCTTCGCGCCCGGCCGGCAGTTCTACGACACGATGGTCGACATTCACGACCGCACCGGCATCAGCTACTTCTATCTTTACGAAGAGGACCTCTGCCTCTACAAGAAGAGCCTCAACGAATGGGGCGGGGCCATCCGCGACGACAAGGAGCGAACGCTTTTCTGGCATTGCTTCTCGACCGTGAAGTCGCTCACGTCGTGGGACTTGGAAGAGCTGGTGTCGATGGGCCTGACGCACGTCTGGATCGGCATCGAGTCGGTGCATTCGCCGTTCTCGAAGAGCGTCGGCCGGGACAATCAGGCGCTCTTCGACGACCTGCACAGCCTGGGCATCACCACCAGCGGCTCGATCATGTTCGGCCAGGACCATCAGACGCCGGAGTCGCTCCACGATGAGCTCGACCACGCCGTCAGTCTCTATCCCTCCACGTTCCAGTCCAGCGTGTTGATTCCCTCCGACGGCACGAAGTTGCGAGAGCGCCTGGAGGCGGAAGGACGGCTGCGTCCCGCGAACTACTGGGATTCCGATCTGTATACCGAAGTCGTGAATCATCCGGCCTTCAAACCGGGTCAGTTGCGCGATGCCGTGTTCTGGGCCTACGACGAGTTCTATCGCCGAAGCGGCCCGACCATCCACCGTCTCGCGAAGCATTGGATGAACGGCGCCGAGCGATTCAAGAACAGCCCGAACGAGGGATTGCGCCGCCGCGCGCAGCTCCTCGCCGAGCGCGCCCGGGCCGTGCGGCCCATCCTGCTGCGGACGAGCGAGTATCTGCCGCCGACGCCGGAAGTCCACGAGATGATCGGCGAGACCTTGGGCCGTATCCGTGACTGGTTCGGCGCGCCCACGTCCGCCGAAGAAGCGCAGGCGTGGCTGGTCAAACGGATCTTCGATCTGGAAATGGCGAAGAACGCCGTCTATCCGCGCGAGCCGATCGAGCCCGATCTCAAATACCGGCGATGGATCTCCGGGCGCGAGGTCCCCACGCGATTCGTGGCGGCAGCGTGACCGCGTGAACCTCACCGAACCGATCCGCCGCATCGCGCGCGAACGTCCGCGCGATGCGGCTGTCGTCGAAGGCGAGCGCACTTACTCGTTCACCGAGCTGTGGTCGGCCATCAGCCGCATGGCCGGCTGGTTTCGCCGCCGCGGCCTCCAGCCGGGTCAGCGCGTGCTGGTCTGGATTCCCAACGGCTTCGCGTTCCTGGCCGTCCATCTGGGCGCGATTGCCGCGGGCCTCCTCTCCATCCCGATCAAAGCGGAGAACGGCCCGGTCGAATTCGAGTTCGCCGTTCGCGATGCGAAGCCGCTTCTGCTGATCGCCGAGCGCGCCTTGGTCGCGCGGTCGCCCCATGGAGCTCCGCACGGGCTGCAGTGGAGCGCGGTCGATGAGCTGCCGGTCGAGGGACCGTTGCTGGACGCTGTGCCCGAGGCGGTGCCGGACGATCATCCGGCCAGCGCGATCTACTCTTATGTCTTCGGTGAAGGACGTCCGTACGCCGCGGTCCTGACGCACGGCAACCACCTTTTCCTCGGCCACCAATGCCAGCCCTTCTTTCTCATCGATCCCGGTGATCACATCCTGATTCTCCTGCCGATGCTGCACGTTTTTCCGATGGGGATGGGGATCCTGCCCGCGTTCTACTGCGGCGCCACCATCCACGTCGGCGACGCCACGCGCCCGCGCGCGATCCTCGAGACCATCACCCGCCATCGCATTACCCACATTCCGGCCGTGCCGCAGGTGTTCGAGCAGCTCGCGCGCTGCCACAATCGCGAAAAGTACGATCTACGCTCGATCAAGCACCTCACCAGCGGCGCGGATTTCCTGCCCGAGGAGGTGCACCGGCGGATCGAGTCGACCCTTGGCGTCATGGTCGTGCAGGGGTACGGAATGACCGAGACCTTTCCCTCGATCTGCAATCCGCCCGCGGGCGTCAATCGGGCCGGCACCCTCGGCATCGGGTTTCATTCGAGCATTCGGTTCCGGATCACGAAGGACGGCGGTGCGGAGCTGCCCGCGGGCGAGATCGGCGAGATCGAAGTCCACAGCCCCGGCAACATGGCCGGATATCTCGACGCGCCCGAGGCCACCGCGCGTCTGAAGCAGAACGGGTGGATGCGCTCCGGCGACGCCGGATACGTCGGCGCCGGCGGCTATCTCCATTTCTCCGGGCTGCAGAAGCCGATCGTCAACATCTCCGGCAACAAGATCGATGCGCGCGAAGTGGCGGCGACGATCGAGCGGATGGAGGGAGTCGAGAGCGCGCGCGTGAGCGGTGTGGCGACGCCTTCGCCGAGCGGCATCCCGGACGTGGTGCTGAGAGCGGAAGTGCAGATCGATCCGCGCGCCTCGATCGTCGAGCGCGACATTCGCGCTCACTGCCGGACCTGGCTCGCGCCGTACAAGGTGCCGCAGCGCGTGGAACTGTACCGGTAGGGGAGCCGCGGTGTCATGACCAGGAATCGCATCGTTCCGGACGGCCAGCATGATGTCCGACAAGGAAGGTTCGCGTGAACATCGCCGGGTCCACGAGCCTCAGCGACTTCGAGCTCACGCGCATCTTCTTCGCCATCGTGGCACTGCTCGCGTTGGCGCATCTCTGCGGTCATCTTTTCCAGCGACTGGGCATGCCCAAAGTGATCGGCGAGATCGCCGGTGGATTTCTCCTCGGCGGATCGGTTCTCGGGTGGATCGCGCCGGATGCGCACCGCTGGCTCTTCGCCGCGTATGCCGGGGAGGGAAAGCTCCTGGCCATCCTCTACTGGATCGGCCTGACCTTCCTGTTGTTCATCTCGGGATTCGAGATTCAGAAGTCCATCAGCAGAGAAGACGGCCGGCTCATCGCGGCGATTCTCTTTGGCGCGACGGCCGTGTCATTCGCCGCCGGTCTGGCGGCGCCGCAGATCTATGACTTCGCGCCGTATGCCGGCAGCGCCGGGAACATGCTGGCGCTGCGCCTCGTCGTCGCCATCGCGGTTGCCGTCACCTCGATTCCGGTGATCTCGAAGATCTTCATCGACCTCGGCATCATCGACACGCGGTTCGCCAAGATCGTGCTCGTGGTGGCTACCCTCGAGGATGTGCTCCTCTGGGTTGCACTGGCCGTCGCGACGGGGATCACCACGGCCAAAACCGTGGCGCTCGGAGCCATCCTTGCCAAAGTGGCCATCACCTTCGTGTTTTTCGCCGTCGCCCTGCTGGTGATGCCGCGCCTGGTGCGGTGGCTGAGCGCGCGCTCGCCGTCCGCGCCGGCGTACACGATGCTGGTCTGCTTCTTCTTCGCGGCCATGGCCAGCATGCTCGGCGTGAACGTCGTCTTCGGCGCGTTCCTGGCCGGCGTTCTGGTGGGCACGATCAATGACGACCGCTTCGATCGCGCCCGGGCCGACGTGAAATCGATCGCTCTCGGTTTCTTCATCCCCATTTACTTCGCCGTCGTGGGACTGAAGCTCGACGTGGTCCGCCATTTCGACGTTTTGTTCTTCTGCGGTTTCTTTGCGTTCTGCGTCGCGTTCAAGGCGCTGGGAACGATCCTGGCCACGCGCCTGGCCGGCGAATCGTGGCGGAGCAGCCTCCATTTCGCGGCGGCGATGAACGCCCGCGGCGGCCCGGGCATCGTGCTGGCGACGGTTGCGTTCGACGTCGGCATCATCAACGAGACCTTCTTCGGCGTACTGGTCGTGATCGCCATCGCCACCTCTCTGATGAGCGGCTACTGGTTCCGGATTGCGCAGCGCAGGGGGTGGGAGCTGGAGCGGTCGCGTCCCGAATTTCGTGCTACAGTACCGCCGTCCATCACCACATAACCCCATAACACCGGAAACGATCCATATGGCGGTCCTCCGACGAGCCGTACGTTATCGCGTCGACACATGGTCGGGCGCGGCCTGCGCCGATCCGAACGACCGCTCCGTTCACTGGAGCCGTGTCGTGCCGTTCGTGCTCATCCACCTGCCGTGCGTCGCCGTCTTCTGGGTCGGCGTCAGCAGGACGGCGGTGGCCGTCTGCGCGGCCATGTACGTCGTGCGGATGTTCGGCATCACCGCCTTCTATCACCGCTATTTCTCCCATCGCGCGTACAAGACGTCACGGGCCATGCAGTTCGTCGCCGCGGTCATCGGCAACGCGGCCGCGCAGCGCGGGCCATTATGGTGGGCGGCGCATCACCGCTATCACCATCAGCACGCCGACACGCCCGAGGATTTGCATTCGCCGCGGCAAAGCGGTTTCTGGCGGAGTCACATCGGCTGGATTCTCGAGAACAAGAACTACCACACCCGCAGCCGCCTCGTTCCCGACCTCGCCAGGTATCCGGAACTGGTATTTCTCGATCGCTTCGACTGGATGGTCCCGCTGTTGACCGCCATCGCGCTGTTCATCGCCGGCGGCGCGCAACTGCTGGTCTGGGGATTCTTCATTTCCACCGTTTTTCTCTTTCACGGCACCTGCGTCATCAATTCCCTGGCGCACATGTGGGGGACGCGGACCTACGACAGCCGTGACGACAGTCGCAACAACTTCGTGCTCTCCCTGATCACCCTCGGCGAGGGATGGCACAACAACCATCATCAGTTCCCGGGCCGCACGCGCCAGGGGATGGCGTGGTGGCAGATCGATCCGACGTTCTATGTCCTGAAGGTGATGTCGTGGCTGGCGCTGGTATGGGACATCGAGGCCAGGCCGAAATGATCCGCACCGCGGGGCTTCGCATTGCGTACACGTTTCTCCGGTCGTTCTACGCCATCCTGCCCGCGGTCGTGATCTGGGGGACGCTGTTCTGGACTCCGGTGGTCACGTTCGTGATCGCGTTCGCGTCGTTGCATCTCGCGACGCGGGTCGAGGAGATCGACGCGCTCAATCGCTGGTGCAGGCGTCTGCGCATCGCTTGCGAGAGCGGGCCGCGCCCTCGCGTCGACGTCCATCCTCTGATTTTCCTCGGCCTGTCGTTCGTCAATTACACCTGCGCGTTCTGGATCTACCTGCATTTCGAGGCCTTGCACCTCGGCGGCATCGGGTCGCGCGTCCTGTTCGTGCTGGGAGCGGGATTGATGCTCGGCTGGACAGCCGGCGTGAACCTCGGCGTCGTCTTTCACAATCATCTGCATCGCGGCACGTTCCGCAGCGCGCGGCTCAACCGCTGGATCGGACGACTCTGGACGCTTCCGAGCGGCTGGCCGAGCTTCTTCTGGCAGTACAAACACACCGCCGTGCACCATCAACGCGTCGGGCGGGCCGATGACTGGGTGCAGCCGAAGACCAATGCCGCCGGCGAATACGAGAGCATTCACCGCTACGTGCTCTGTCACTGGCCGTGGCGTTATGCACGGCACCTATGGCGGGAATTCGCCGGCAGCCGGCGATTACGCCGCAGAGCGTTGCTCGAACTGGCCATGTTTCTCCCATTCTGGGCCATCCCGCTGGCCATCGATCCGATCGCGGGGATCGGGCTGTGGCTCTATCCGCACTGGTTCGGAAGCGCCTTCATCCTCGGCACCGGGATGTACACACAGCACGCCGGCGGTACGGCCGGGAAGAAGCACAGCGGGTCCACGACGTTTCTGTCCGAATTCTTCAACATCACGATGTTCAATGTCGGCTATCACACTGAACATCACGCCAACCCGTCCGTCCATTGGACGGAGTTGCCGCAACTTCACGAGACACTGCGCGAGGAATTGATCGCCGGCGGCGCGCACATCGTCGCCTACGGGAGCTACCACGCCTCGCACCTGCTGAGCAGACGCGGAGCCGCCGCGCGCAGCGAGTTCTTTCAGCAGCATCCCGCGTACGTGGAGGGCGGCGCGTAGTGCACGATCATGCCACGGCGACGTTGACCTCGTACGAATGGGAGGAGATCGGCCGTCATAATCAGCGCGGCGACTGCTGGATCGTCATCGACGGCATCGTTTATGACGTCACGCCCTGGATCGACCGGCATCCCGGCGGCGACGTCATCTGCACCATGGCCGGCCAGGATGTCTCGGCTCTGTTTCACAGCTCCCATTTCAAGGACGTCGGCAAGTACCTGCCGCGCTACCGCATCGGCATCGTGGCGGAGCCGAAGCCTTCACTGGCGATCGCCAGTCCATTTCTGGTCACCCTGAAGGCTCGCGTGCACGAGTACTTCACCAGCCGGGGCATCGATTACCGGCGCGTGCACCTGCTGCGGCCGCAGGTGATCGCGTCGGCGCTCGTTTTCGCCGCCGCCTGGACCGCGGTCTACGTGTTTCACCTTTACCCGTTCGCCGTGCTCATGGGAGTGATCTCCTGTGCCATGGTCGGCGGCTTCGCGCACGAATACTGTCATTCGACGCTGGTCCGCGAGGGCAACCGGCTCAATTGGCAATCGATGGCCTGCAGCGTGGTCTGGGCGGTGGTCTGCCCGTTCATGGCCGAAAAACATTTTCAGTACGAGCACTTCAGTCATCACGTCCACCCGATGAACGAAGAGTACGATTACGAGATCTTCGCGCTGCGGCTCGTTCTGCGCCTCGCACCCGAGGTGCCGTACAAGTCGCTGTTCCGCTACCAGCAGTACTATGCGCCGCTGGTCTACTGTTTCTACATCACCATTCAGGTGATGGTCGGATTCACCAGCGCCTTTTTCCGCCCGCGAAAGCTGTCACGCGACAAGGCGTTCCGGATCCACGCTTACCTCATGCCGCTGGTCACGATCGGCGTTCACGTCGTGATCCCCATCGCGCTCGCCGGCCCGCTGTGGTGGCTTCTCTCGTTTCTCGCCTACAACGCCGTCTGGCAACTGACGACGTATTTCGTCGCCGCGGTCGTGCACATGACCGGCCGCGAAGAACGAGCGTCCGGCGACTGGGCGTTTCTCGTGTGCGCGCGGTCAGTGAACGTTCTGTGCTCCAGCGCGTTCTACCGCTGGCTCTCCGGCGGCTTCAACTACCAGATCGACCACCACCTGCTCCCGAGCATCGCCCGCGAAAACCTCCCGGCCATCAACCCCATCGTGCGCTCCACGTGCGCCGAGTTCGGCTACCCCTACAAGGAGTACACGTCGTTCCGCGACTATGTCCGAGACCACTACCGCTACCTGGCATCCCTCGGCAAACCGTGACCGGGAGGAGGTTCACTCGCAGATCGGGTCGCACCAGATCTTGCGGAACGTCACGTGGTAGTTGGTGACGTAGCCCCAGTTCACGCTGTTCCCGTCGCAGTCCACTCCTTCTTCGCCGACCAGGGTCACCACCTGGTTGCAGATGTCGCCGGGCCGCCCCGCGGGACCGCAGGAGTTCGGCCACCAGTGCTGCTTGACCAGGACGAACGGGTACTGGCAGGCCGCGTGGGCTTCGGACTCGGGAGTGGGAGTGGCGAGGGCGCAGATCACTGCAATGACGAGAACGATGAGTAAACGACGGACGGCCATGGTTCCTCCGATTGCGATTTCTCCTCATAATAACACTCGTTGAGCGACGGCCAACCGGAAGGCCGCAGTGATGTATCCTCGGCATTCCCCCGAAACTGAAAGAAGGAGTTGCCGATGACCACCAGCAATCCGCCGATGGCCGTGCCGATGATGACCCTCTGCACGCTCTCCGCGACGGCTCCCAATCCCCGTCCCTCCGGCGAGACCATCGCCGAGCAGGAGGCTCGCATTCTGCTGGGCATCAACACCCAGCTCGCGCAACTCGGCTCCGACTGGGTGGCGAACTGGCTGGTGCTGACGCAGGACCGCGCCAACCTCGCGTACATCGCTACCGAGGCGGCGACGAATTCGTTCGCGGTGGTGCTGCGGGGGACGCAGTTCAATTCGCTCGTCGATCTCGCCGAAGACATGATGGTCGGCAACCTCGCGCAGTTCACGGTCGCGGGCGGAACGACGCCGCTGCTCATCGCCAAGGGGACCATGAACGCGTTCACCGAGATCACGAACGCCGTCTCCTCGATCGGGTCGCCGCTCACCAACGTCGTCCAGCAGCTGCAGCAGCAGTTCGCCAACCTGCCGTCCGGCACGACGCCGAATCTCTACGTCACCGGCCACAGTCTGGGCGGCTGCATGGCCACGACGATGGCGCTCTATCTGTGGGCACAGAGCTGGGCCACGCCCGTGAACTTCTACGTCTATACGTACGCGGCGCCGAGCGCAGGGCTGCAGGCATTCGCGAGCTATTACGACAGCATCTTCCCGAGCAATTCCTGGCGCGTGTACAACCAGTACGACGTCGTCCCCAATGCGTGGGCCACGCTGATGTCGAACGTCTACCAGAAGTTCTATCCCGCCCCCGGACCCGCGCAGACGCTGGTCGTGAGCGACATGATCAAACAGATCGCGGCGTCGACGAACAACAACACGTACGTGCAGACCAACGCCGGCGCGGGCACCGTGATGCTGAATCCGACGTATGGCGTGAACGACGCGCAGGATGCGTACGACGCGCAGGCGACGTGCGCCACCACCGGCGACTTCTTCGCCCAGCTTGCCTTTCAGCACGCGAACAACACCTATCTCCAACTCCTCCAGGGACAAACCGTTCCGGATCTGGTCCCCTCCGTGAACAACGTCCTGCAGAACACGGGTCCCGTGACGGGCGGCACGATGGTGATCATCTTCGGGACGAACTTCAGCGCCGACTGCGTCGTCGATTTCGGCACGGTGCCCGCGACGAGCGTGCAGGTGGTCTCTCCGACGCAGATCGACGCGGTTGCGCCGCCGCTGTCCGGCACGGTCGACGTCTGCGTCACGAACTTCGCCGGCACGTCGCCGGCCGTGGCCTGCGCTCAGTTCACCGCTCCGGCGCCGACGCTCCCGCCGACCGTCACCGCGATCAGCCCTTACACGGGACAGGGGCCGCATTCGCCGTCGCAGTCGGCCCTCAGTCCCAACGGCGGTCCGGCAGCGGGCGGCACGACGGTCACAGTCTCCGGCACCGGCTTCCGGAAGGACGATCCCAACACCGCCGTCGCGTTCGGCGCAACGGCCGGAACCAACGTGCAGGTCGTGTCGCTCACGCAGTTGACCGTGGTCGCGCCGCCGGGCACGGGCACGGTCGACGTCACGGTGACGAACAGTCTCGGGACATCGGCCACGTCGTCCGCGGACCGGTTCACCTACGGCCCGCCCGTCGTCACGTCGATCAGCCCGCGTTGCGGTCAGAAAGGCACGGTCATCAAGATCTCCGGTGCGGGATTCGCGGCGGGCTGCTCGGTCCAGTTCGGCGAGTCGAAGTCGGTCCCGCCGGCGAGCGTGAGCCCGACGACGATCACCGTGGCCGCGCCGGACGTACTGGAGACCAGCGTGGACGTGCGGGTCAACGTCAGCGGCAACTTCTCGCCGCTGACGAAGAGCGACGTCTTCACGTACACGAAGAAGTGATCGTCATTCCTGCCGCGAAAGCGGCGCTCACGGAGGTCTCGTAAGCGCAATGTAAGCGGTTACATCGACATTGCGTGCATGAACACCGTGCGCTCGCTTCTGGCTCTCACGCTCCTCTTCATCACACCGATCTTCGCCGCGGCCCAGCAGGGCACGCAGTTGACGCCGACCGGGGTAAAGTTCCCCGACGGCACCACCCAGACCACCGCCGCCGGCTCGGGCGCGGTCCCGAGCGGCACCAGCATCGTGACCGCCATCAACGATCCGGCCACGACCGGCACGATCAACGAGACCCGTCTCTCGCCGAACGTGGCCAGGCTGGGCGCCCAGAACAACTGGACGGGCCAGAACACCTTCAACGGGCTCTCGATGAACGGCACGAACCTCGTGAACCTGGCGAACCCGGTCAGCGCCACCGATGCCGTGAACAAGGCCTACGCCGACGCGAACTTCATCAAGTTCGTGCCGGGCGCCGAGCAGCTTTCGGTCGGCGATGCCAACGGCACGGCGCCGATGATCAATCTGCGCGGCGGCTCGACCTGCTGCTCCGGCCCGGGCGGTCACACGCCGGCCTGGTTCAAGGTCTTCCAGAACGGCAGCTTCGTCGCCACCGGCAACCTCGGCATCGGCAACAGTCCGATGGAAGGAAAGGGCTACCGCACATCCTGGCACACGTACAAAGGCGCGTTCCGCTCGGGCTACGCGGACAACGAGTGGGACGACGCGAACGTCGGCTTCTTCTCGTGGGCCGGCGGCAGCAACTCGACCTCGAGCGGCCTCTACGCGCTCGCGTTCGGCGACACGAATTCGGCCGAGAGCACGAGCAGCATCGTGTTCGGCAGCGGCAACCAGGTGAAGGGCGCGGCCGGTTTCTCGGCCGGCGCCGGCAACCGCGTCTGCGACACCTACGGCGTGGCTCTCGGCAACAACGCCAAGTCCGGCGGTCCGTACATCAACGGCAAGTGCGATCCCGAGACGTTCAACATCCGCGGCCTGGCCGCCGTGGCCATCGGCTACAACGTGACGGCCGATCAGGACCATACGACGGCGATGGGCAAGTTCGCGTCGAACAACGGCTTCGCCGGAACCTTCATCTGGAGCGACGGCGCCGCCCAGGCCAGCGCGGACACGTTCCGCAACACCGCCAACAACGAATTCGCCGCGCGCGCCACCGGCGGCTTCCGGTTCCGCACCAACCTCGGCGGCACGACCGGCTGCAATCTGCCCGCGGGGTCGGGCGTCTTCAACTGCACGTCCAGCCGCGTGACCAAAGAGAACTTCGACGCGGTCGAGGGCGAGACGCTGCTCGCGTCGCTGCGCCAGCTGCCGGTGACGACCTGGAACTACATCAGCGAAGGCAGGCAGGCGCGCCACATCGGACCGATGGCGGAAGACTTCTACGCGACGTTCAAGCTCGGCACGAGTGACACCTCGATCGGCGTGCAGGACCTCGGCGGCATCGCCATCGCCGCGGTCAAGGCTCTCGAAGAGCGCACCGCGCAGCTGCAGGCCAAGACCGCGGAAGTCGATGCGCTGCGCGCGCAACTCATCTCGTTCGAAGAGCGTCTGGCCAAGCTCGAGAAGGGAGGCGCGCAGTGAAACGCCTGATGACGATCGCAGTCGTTCTCTTCTCTTTCAGCGCGTTCGCGGACACGCTTCGTACCGACAAACACTTTCTGAAGATCGATGCTGCCGGAAACTCGGGCCAGTACAGCGTGCAGATCTTCGACGGCGACTCGCGCAAGAACATCGCGCAGGTGAAAGTGGTCACGAAGGGTGACGCGCCCGCGGAGGCCGAAACGAAGGCCGGCAACGCGACCTACAAAGTGCTCATCGTGCCGCACGGAACGTCGTACCTCGTCGAGTTCAACGCGTACGAGGGCACGGAGCTGATCGACACGATGCGCGGCGGCTTCAGTGCCGGCGCGAAGCCGAATCAGTCCGCCACGCGTCCGGCGCGTGGCGGCCGCGAAGTCAACGCGCCGAAAGTCCTTCGCCGCGTCGACGCGGTTTCCACCGAGGAGGCGAAAGCCGCCGGCGCGGCAGGCTCGGTGGTGATGGAAGTGCTGATCGACCGCAGCGGCTTCGTGCGCGAGGCGACCGTCCTCCAGCCGATGGGCCACGGACTCTCCGAAGCGGCGGTCGATGCGGTCAGGCAGTGGCAGTTCGAGCCGTCGACGCAGCAGGGCGTGCCCGTCGAAGTGCTGCAGGAGGTCACGATCGACTTCAAGCCGTGATCACTACGGCGCCTTGGCCGGTCCCTCCGGAATGTACGCCTTGTACGTGATCCCTTCGGTCTTCTTCGCAAACTCCTCGCGCACCGCGGCGATGTTCTTCGGATCGCGATAGAGATCGATCATCGTCGACGCCAGCGCCTTCGACGCGAACACCATTCCCTTGTGGCCGATGGACATGCCGCCGCACGCGACGACCGGCCAGCCGTGCCATGGCGCGCCGACGGGCGCAGTCGTGATGGAGATGTGGATGATGGGCATGTTCCAGCTCACATCCGCGACGTCCGTCGAGCCGCCTTCCGCCGGGCCGGGGTTCGCCTCGAAGGGTTTCACGTTGCCGAGGAGACCGCGCGTTTCGACGCCGGTCTCCTTTTGGATCGTCTTCGCGAACTCCTGTTCCTCGTTCGTGTACGTGATCGGGCCGAGCCACTCCATGTTGGCGTGCGCGATGCGCTGGCCGGTCATGTTGACGAGCATGTTCCATGAGCCGCCCTGCACGTTGATCTGCGACTGCACGTCCGCCGCGAGCCCCGCACCTTCGGCGATCTGCCGGACGCGTGCGAGCAGGCGATCCACTTCGCCGCGATCGTTGTCGCGCAGCCAAATCCACACCTTCGCGTAGTCCGGCACGACGTTCGGGACATTGCCCGCCTGCTGAATCACGTAGTGCATGCGCGAGGTGGGACGGATGTGCTCGCGCATCATGTTCACGCCGATGGTGAAGAGCTCCGCGCCGTCGCTCGCGCTTTTGCCGTTCCACGGATCGAACGCCGCGTGCGCGGCGCGTCCGCGGAACTCCACGCTGAGATCGACGATCGCCTGCGTGCTCTTCGTGTCCGACTGCGTTTCATCGCCGGGATGCCAGGCCAGCATCACGTCGACGTCCTTGAACACGCCGTCGCGCAGCATGTAGATCTTCCCGCCGACCGCTTCCTCCGCGGGCGTGCCGAAGAACTGAATCGTGCCCGGCAGCTTGCCCGCCGCGATCTGCTCCTTGATCGCATACGCGGCGGCGAGTGAGCCGACGCCGAAGAGATTGTGTCCGCAGCCATGGCCCGGAGCGCCGGCGTCGAGTGCTTCCTTCGTGGGCTGCGCTTTCTGCGAGATGCCCGGCAGCGCGTCGAACTCGCCCATGATGCCGATGACCGGCTTGCCCGAGCCGAACTCCGCGACGAACGCGGTCGGCAGACCGGCGACGCCGCGCGTGACGCGAAAGCCTTTCGACTCCGCCCAGTCCGCGAGCGCTTTCGACGAGCGCGTCTCCTTCAGCGCCGTTTCGGCGTAGCGCCAGATCTCATCGGAGAGTGCCGTCATCTCCGGCACGCTGCGATCGATGGTCGCGATCGCGGCGCGCTTCGTGTCTGCGAATTTCACGTCCGCGCGCAACACGGACGGCATGAGCAGGAGCAGCCACATCATTTTCCGCATGTGCGGATTGTAGCCACCACTCGTCGACGCGCGGCAACGGAGCGGTGAGATCGATGGCCTGGCCGGGTCGCGGAATCACGATCGCTACTCCGGCTTTGCGCGCCGCGGCCAGCGCGCGATCGGGCGGCTCGCGCCATTCGTGAAAGGCCAGATTGAACGTGCCCCAGTGCACGGGCAGCATCACTTTCCCCCGCACGGCCCGATGCGCCCGCACCGCATCCTCGGGATTCACGTGAATGCTTTCCCAGCTCGGGTCATATGCGCCGATCTTGATCAGCGTCAGATCGATCGGTCCGTGCGTCGCGCCGATCTTCGCGAAGTCATCGGTCCAGCCGGTATCCCCGCTGAACCAGAACCGGTGCGCCGGACCGGCCACGACCCACGACGCCCAAAGCGTCGCGTCTTTGTATCGCGGATTGCGTCCGCTGTAGTGCCGCGAAGGCGTGGCGGTGATCCGCAGGCCGGCGACGTTGACGCTCTGGTTCCAGTTCAGCTCCGTGATCTGTTTCGCGTCGATGCCCCAGCGCCGCAGATGCGCGCCGACGCCGAGGGGCACGGCGAAACGCGTGCCCTTTCTCGCGAGCGTGCGGACGGTCGCCATGTCGAGGTGGTCGTAGTGATCGTGCGAGATCACGACCGCGTCGATGTACGGCAGCGCGTCCAGCGCGATCGGCGGCGGGTGAAATCGCTTTGGACCGACCAGCGTCGACGGCGAACAACGCTCGCTCCAGATCGGATCGGTGAGCACGCGATGTCCGTCGATCTCCACGAGTACCGTCGCCCAGCCGATCCACGTCGCGCGCAGCGCTGACGGATTGGCCCGCCGCTCGCGCACGACCGGAATCGGCCGCAGCGGCGCACGCTGCTCCTTGCCGAAAAACTGCCGCCGGAACATCTCGCGATTGGACGTCGTCGTGAGCGGCGCCTGCTGGCGATTGTGAAACCGATGCGCGCTCGCCGGCCGTGCTCCCAAAGACGCGAGCCACTCCGTCGACCACAGCAGCACCAACGTGACCGCGATCAGGAACACCAGCAGAAACAGCAGGACGCGCTTCACGCGTACCATTGGACCATGGTCGCGAAGGTGCTCGCGCTGCTGGTCGTGCTGTACCGCCCCGAGGTTTGCGAGCGGTGCGATCAGTTCCAGCGCGTCACGATGAAGCATCCCGTGATCGAGCGGCGTCTCGCGAACGTGCCGTTCGAAGTGCGCCGCGGCGAAGACGCCGGCCTCGCGCTCCTCGATCATCGCGGCGTCGTGCGCGCACGCTGGCCGTTCGTGCCGGGCACGATGAACTTCGAGATCATCCTCGACTCGATCGCCGGCGTGGCGCCGTATTTCGAGCGCGCGGCGAAGGTGCCCGAGGCCGACGGAGAGCTGGAGATCGGGGTCGCGCTGGCGCGGCTGGGCCGCATCCCCGAGGCGCGAGCCGCGCTCATGAAAGCGCGCGAGGCGGGGAGTGCGGAGACACAGAAGATCGCCGCCGAGGCGCTGGAGAAGCTCGACCCAAACGTAGGACGGGCTTCAGCCCGTCCATCAATCGATCCGGAAAATGGACGGGCTGAAGCCCGTCCTACGTCTGCGTCGGTGCGTCTTCTGCCGCTCCCGCGGCAGGTCGCCAGCGGAACGCTGCTCGTGCGAACGCGCGTGAGTCTTGCGTCGACGGCGCGCGTCGAGTTCTCGCTGGACGGCCGCGTCGTGCAGCGCGTCGGGCGGCCGCCGTTCTCCGCCGTGCTCGATTTCGGCGCGGTGCCGGAGCGTCACGTCGTTCGCATCACGGCGTTCGACCGGCAGGGACGCGAGCTCGGTCGCGACGAGCGCGTCGTCAACGAAGCCGGCGAGACGTTCTGGCTTCGCATCACTTCACCCGTCGAAGGGCCGGCCTCGGGACGCGTGCGCGTGACGATGAACGTGCGCACGCCGGCCGCGCGCCGAGTGCGGCGCGTCGTCGTCTCGTACAACGATGCGCAACGCGCGGTGCTGACGGCGCCTCCGTGGGAATCGGTCGTCGACGTCGCGAACGTCGGCGTGCTGCGCGCGGTGGCGGAGCTCGACGACGGACGCACCTCCGAAGATGCCGTGCTGCTGAACGCGGGCGGCTTCGCCGAGGACGCGAGCGTGCAGCTCGTCGGCCTGCCGATCACGATTCTCGGCGCGACGGAGGACGTCACGCCCGATCGCATCACGGTCACCGAGGGCCATCGCGTGCGCCGCGTGGAAGCCGTGGCTTCGGCCGCGGAAACGCCACTCACCGTCGGCCTGCTCATCGACGTCTCGGACAGCATGCACAAGTCGCTGCCGGATCTGCAGGAAGCGGCGATGCAGTTTCTGAAGACGACGCTCACCGAGCGCGATCGCGCGTTCCTCATCACGTTCGACTCGAGCGCGCGTCTGGTTCGTCCCGCGACGAACGACGTGGAACTGCTCGGCCGCGACATCATGCGCATCCGTCCCGACGGACTGACCGCACTCCACGACGCCATGGTCCTCGGCCTCCTGCAATTCGAAGGCGTGCAGGGCCGCCGCGCGATGATCGTGTTCAGCGACGGCCTGGATCGCACCAGCGATTACACGGCCGAGGACGTGAACGAGCTCGCGCGGCGCGTGAACATCCCCATTCACGTGATCGAGCCGGAGGAGAGTGCGCTGCAACACATCGCCGCGGCCACGGGCGGAACGGCGCACACGCTGGAGTCGCTGGCCGCACTGCCCGGCGTGTATGCGCAGATCCAGGCCGCGCTGCGCGCGCAGTTCCTCGCGTTCATTCGCGTCGACGATGCAACACGCGAGAACGAGTGGCGCGGCGTGCGCGTCAACGTCGGGTTACACAACGCGAAGGTGTATGCGCCCCAGGGGTATTACGCGTCGTGGTGACGGCTTAGAATCGGCGCGCTCATGCAGGTCGAAGATCTCGAAACGCACCGCCGCGCGCTGACCGGTCACTGCTACCGCATGCTCGGCTCGGCCGCCGATGCCGACGATGCCGTGCAGGAAACGATCGTGCGCGCATGGCGCAATCTCGATCGCTTCGAAGGACGCGCGTCGGTGAGCACGTGGCTGCATCGGATCGCCACGAACGTCTGTCTCGATCTGCTGTCCGACGGCGCGCGCCGTGCGCGGCCGTTCGAGGAGCGCGACGCGGGAACGATCGATGAGCCGCTGGTGACGCGCGACCGCAGGCACTGGCTGGAGCCGATTCCCGACGAGCGCGTCATTCCGCACGGCGCGACGCCGTTCGAAACCGTGGCGCTGCGACAGAGCATTCGCCTGGCGTTCGTCGCGGCGCTGCAGCATCTCCCGCCGAAGCAGCGCGCCGCGCTGCTGCTCGCGGAAGTCCTCGGCTGGTCGGCGGCGGAGGTCGCGGAGGGTCTGGAGACGAGCGTCGCGTCGATCAACAGCGCGCTGCAGCGCGCGCGGGCCACGCTGGCGTCGCGCAACGTGGTACCGGCCGCGCACGAGTTGAGCGCGGACCAGATGCGCATGCTCGACCGCTACGTCGACGCGTTCCATCGCTACGATCTGGACGAACTGGTGTCGCTGCTGCGCGAGGACGCCACGTTCTCGATGCCTCCCTTCACGCTGTGGCTGCGCGGACCGGAGCCGGTGCGCCGCTGGATGCTGGACGGCCCGGGCGCGGGATGCCGCGGCTCGAAGCTCGTGCCGGTCGAGGCGTGCGGCTCGCCCGCGTTCGCGCACTACCATCCCGGCGCGACGCCCGGCACGTACAAGGCGTGGGCGATCATCGTGCTCGAGCTGGATGGCGACCGCATCGCAGGATGGAACTCGTTCCTGGACACGGAGACGCTGTTTCCGATGTTCGGCCTGCCGCTCGAAATGTAGGACAGGCTTCAGCGTGTCCTACATTTTTTCGGCCCCACCGATGATTTCTCGTGTCGTCCTCCGTCTATCCATCGAAATCACATTCGAAGGAGCACGACATGAACGTCACCACTGCCCAACGCCGCACCGGCATCGCGCTCAGCACTCTGGCTGTGCTGTTTCTCCTGTTCGACGCCATCGGAAAGCTCGTCCGCCCGCAGGCGGTCATCGAAGGCACGACGCAGCTCGGCTATCCCGCCTCCGTGATCATTCCCCTCGGCATCATCCAGATCATCTGCCTGATCCTCTACATCGTTCCGCGCACCTCGCTCACCGGCGCGCTGCTCTGGACCGGCTACCTCGGCGGCGCCGTGGCCACGCACGTGCGCATCGGCAATCCGCTCTTCTCGCACATCCTCTTTCCGACTTACATCGCGCTGCTGTTGTGGCTGGGCCTGTGGTTGCGCGAACAACGCCTGCGCGCGCTGCTGCCGCTCCGCGCGAACTGAAAGGAATCGACGCCATGGAACGCATGATCTTCGTCAACCTGCCCGTCCGCGATCTCGCGAAGTCGATGGAGTTGTTCTCCGCCCTCGGCTTCACGTTCAATCCGCAGTTCACCGACGACAAGGCCGCGTGCATGATCATCAGCGACAAGGCCTTTGCCATGCTGCTCACCGAGCCGTTCTTCCGCGGCTTCACCAGCAACGATGTGTGCGACACGTCGAAGTACACGGAGACGCTACTGGCGCTGTCGTGCGAGAGCAGGGCGGAGGTCGATCAGCTGGTGCGCAAGGCCCTCGACGCCGGCGGCCGCCACGCGAAAGACCCGCAGGACCACGGCTTCATGTACGGCTGGAGCTTTTACGATCTCGACGGACACCACTGGGAAGTGCTGTGGATGGATCCCAATCACGTCCAGTGAGCCGGCACGGTGTCATCCTGAGCGAAGCGCAGCGAAGTCGAAGGACCTTCTACCGAGCCACGATGTGGGAAGGTCCCTCGACCGTCCTCCGCTGTGCTCCGGCGGCTCGGGATGACACTGACCGCTCGGTGTCATCCTGAGCGGAGCGCAGCGGAGTCGAAGGACCTTCTACCGAGCCACGATGCGGGAAGGTCCTCGACCGTCCTCCGCTGTGCTCCGGCGGCTCGGGATGACACGCGATCGAATCACGTCCAGTGAGCCGCGATCGCGTCAATCGCCTTCGCCAGGTCGTAGTCGCGATCCGTCACGCCGCCCGCGTCATGGGAGGTGAGGCGGATCGCGACGCGGTTGTAGACGTTGGTCCAGTCGGGATGATGGTTGCGCTTCTCCGCCGCGAACGCCACCGCGGTCATGAAGCTGAACGCCTCGGTGAAATCAGCGAAACGGAATTCGCGA
>DATLBM010000422.1:0-6292 GCA_035526885.1 Thermoanaerobaculia bacterium
GCTCTTCACGAGCGTCGAGTTGCCCTTCTGGACGGCGATCGTGATCCCCGGAACTCCCGCCTGCAATGCTTCCGCAGCGATGGATTCCAGCTCGGGGATGTCAAAGGGCGCCGGATGGGACGTCGAGCGGCGGCGCGCATAGGCGGGTGCGCTTGCGAGGACGAAGATGAGGAGGAGAGCGAAGCGGCGCCGCATATATGCAAAGAATATTCACTTGCCCGAAATCGAACGATCGTGCCATTTTCCGCGTCGCGGATGAACCTCAATCTCAAATTCGTCTTCTTCTCCCCGTCCGCACCACCACAGTCGACAAGTCCCAGCTCGCCGAGCATGTCGATCACGCCATCATCGCCCTCGACGGACGCGCTCCTCTCGGCGGCGACTGCTCGATCGAGCTGCTCGAGCCGGCGTACGACGTCGCGGCCGCGCGCGTCGAGCTGTGGGTGGACGATCTCGATGACTACACCTGCACTTACGGCTTCCTCGTCTCCAGCGAGGACGGGCGCCAGCCGTTCGCGCGCGGCGAGCGCACGGTGGTCAGCATCGACCCCGCGTCGCACACGCCGCAGAAGTGGAGCCGCGACTTCCGCGAGCTGCACGCGGATCTGCGCAAGGATCTGCCGGCCTACGCATGAAGGGACGCCGCACGCGACAGAGCATCCTCGAGCGCGCCGTGGACCTGGCGTCGCAGGAAGGGCTCGAAGGACTGACCATCGGCCGGCTGGCCGAGGATCTGGACATGTCGAAGAGCGGCCTCTTCGCGCACTTCGGCTCGAAGGAAGAGCTGCAGCTCGCGACGGTGGAAGCGGCGTCCGAGCGCTACATCCGCGAGATCTTCACGCCCGCGCTGCAGCAGCCGCGCGGCTTGCCGCGGCTGATGGCCATCTGCGAGTCGTGGCTGTCGTACATCCGCCGCGCGGTCTTTCCCGGCGGCTGCTTTTTCGCCGCGGCCTCCTTTGAATTCGACAGCCGTCCCGGTCCGGTGCAGGACCGCGTGCGCAAGCTGATGGATGACTGGATCGGCGCCCTCGAGCGCGCCATCCGCATGGCGCAGGACGAAGGTCATCTGCGCAAGGACGTCGATCCCGCGCAGCTCGCCTTCGAATTGAACGCGCTCTTCTTCGGAGCGAACTTCGCGTTCTACCTGCGCCACGATCAACAGGCGATCGAGCGCGCGCAGAAAGCGGTTCAGTCGCGACTGAACGCATTGCGGGTGTAAGCTCGCCCGAAGCCCCCGTCACAAAACCTTTTCGCGACGTTCACGAACAACGGGTGCGTTCGCTCGTTCAATAGGCAACACATCATCAGGGGAGGATTATGAAACGCATGGCCGAAGACTCGGGCCTCACCCGTCGCACCGTGATCGGCGCGGGCGCCGCTGCATTGGCGACCGTCGCGGTTGCAGACCTCTTTCACATCTCCTCGGCACTGGCCGAGGCGGGACCGACATCGGGAATCGGATACTTCAGCCGCTTTGGTGTGACCGAGGGACTGCTTCGGGACACGCTGGGCGCGGCGATGTCCAAGGGCGGCGACTACGCGGACGTCTTCTTCCAGCATCGCGTCACGAACAACCTCTCCCTCGAAGACGGCTCCGTCAACCGCGCCTCGGCGAACGTCGGCCTGGGCGTCGGCGTGCGCGTGCTCAAAGGCGACCAGACCGGCTACGGCTTCACCGAGGACATCACCGCGGATGGATTGAAGCGCGCCGCGCTCACCGCCGCCGCGATCGCGCAGGGTCCGGCCAAAGAAGCGCCCGTGCGCTTCAAGGTGATGGAGAACAAGCCCAATCGCTATCCCACGCGGATCAAGTGGGATGACGTGCGTCCCGCGCAGAAGCTGGCCATGCTGAACGGTCTCAACGAGAAGACCTTCAAAGCCGACCCGCGCGTGAAGAAAGTCAGCCTCGGCTACATGGACCAGGGCAGCGTGATCCTGATCGCCGACTCGAACGGCCGCATCGTCGAAGACGCGCAGCCGATGACGACGATGTATCTCAGCGTCGTGGCCGAGCAGAATGGCCGCCGCGAGAACAACAGCGTCAACCGCGCCTCGCGCGCCGACATCGGCTACTACACGCCCGAGCGCCTCGATGCGATGGTCAAGACCGTCGTCGACAAGACCGTCGTCCTCTTCGACGCCGTGCAGCCGCCCGCGGGCGAGATGCCGGTGGTAATGGCCGCGGGCGCGGCGGGCATCCTCCTGCACGAAGCGATCGGCCACGGCATGGAAGCCGACTTCAATCGCAAGAACGCGTCGATCTTCTCCGACAAGATCGGCAAGCCCGTCGCCAAGCCGTTCGTCAGCATCGTCGACGAAGGCACGCAGGAAGCGGCGCGCGGCGCGATCAACATCGATGACGAAGGCAACTCCGTCGGCCGCACGATGCTCGTCGAGAACGGCACGCTCACCAGCTACCTGCACGACTCCATCTCCGCGAAGCACTACGGCGTGAAGCCCACCGGCAACGGACGCCGCCAGGGCTACGAGTTCGCGCCCATGCCGCGCATGCGCTCGACCTACATGCTCCCCGGCCCGCACAAGCCCGACGAGATCGTGGCCTCGGTCAAGAAGGGCGTGTACTGCGAGCTCTTCACGAACGGCCAGGTCAACATCGGCGCCGGCGACTTCACCTTCTACGTCAAGAACGGCTACCTCATCGAAGACGGCAAGCTCACCGCGCCGATCAAGGACGTGAACATCATCGGCAACGGCCCGAAGGTGCTCGAGCTGATCGACATGGTCGGCGACGATCTGAAGATCGACGAGGGCGGCTGGACCTGCGGCAAGGACGGCCAGATGGTGCCGGTGTCGCAGGGTCTGCCGACGGTGCGCGTTTCCTCGATCACGGTCGGCGGCCGCGCGGAGAAGAAGGGATAGCCCATGCCGAAGACCAACGATCAGGACATGCTCTCCGTCGCGCAGTCGTGCATCGCCATGGCCAGGAGCGCCGGCGCGAAAGACGCCGTGGCGCGCGGCTATCGCGTGCGCGACGTCTCGCTCGACTATCGCGACGGCCGCGTCGAGAAGATCTCCGAGTCGACGACGCGCGGCGTCGCGCTGCAGCTCTACGTCGACGGACGCTTCTCCACCGCCTCCACGAGCGATCTGCGTCCCGATGCGCTGAAGACGTTCATCGGCGACGCCGTGGCGCTGGCGAAAACGATTCAGGCCGACCCCTTCCGCGCCCTCCCCGATCCGGCGCTCTACAAAGGCCAGGCCCCGGCCGACCTGCAGCTCGAAGACTCGAAGTACTCCACTGTCTCCGCGGACGATGGCAAGCGCGTGACGAAGGCGATGTACGACGCCGCGCGCGCCGTGAAAGGCAGCGAGGCGTTGACCACCATCACCACCTCGTTCTCGTCGAACCTGGTCGAGAACTGGATGGTCACCTCGAACGGCTTCTCCGGCTCGAGCCGCGGCACGCAGTTCTTCGTGTCCGCCGGCGTGAGCGCGAAGGATGCCGACGGACGGCGTCCCGAGGAGTACGACTACGCGGGATCGCGTTTCTGGGGCGCGTTGACCGACATGCCCGCGGTCGGCACCCGCGCAGCGCAGCGCACGCTCAACCGCCTCGGATCGAAGAAGGGCCAGACCGACGCCATGACGGTCATCGTCGACAACCGCGCGACGGGACGTCTCATCAGCATGATGCTCGGACCGCTCTCCGCGGGCGCGCTGCAGCAGAAGCGCTCATTCCTCGAAGGCAAGCTCGGACAGCAGATCGTCAGCCCGCTGATCTCGCTCACCGATGATCCGCTGGTGCCGAAAGCGTTCGGCTCGCGCAAGTTCGACGGCGAAGGCATTGCCGCGAAGCAGCGCGTCATCGTCGACGCCGGCGTGCTGAAGTCGTACTACATCGACACGTACTACGGCCGGAAGCTGAAGATGGAGCCGACCAGCGGCTCGCCGTCGAACCTGATCTGGAAGCTGGGCTCGAAATCGCAGAAAGAGCTGCTGGCCGAGGCGAAGGAAGGCCTGCTCATCACGGGCTTCATCGGCGGCAACTCGAACAGCGGCACGGGCGACTTCTCGATCGGCGTGGTCGGCTTCCGCGTCCGCAACGGCGCGATCGCGGAGCCGGTCGCGGAGATGAACCTCTCCGGCAACCACCTGGAGTTCTGGAAGAAGCTCGTCGCCGTCGGCAACGATCCGTTCCCGTATTCGTCGAACCGCGCGCCGAGTCTCGTGTTCGAGAACGTCTCGGTCGCCGGCGTCTGATGTTGCCGTGTTGCTAGTGGCTGTGTTGCTTGCGCTGCCTGGCTTTCGGGCCGTCAGCGCAAGCAACCAGGAACACAGCAACCAGCAACGGTTCGTCAGGCCTCCACGAACGTCGCGTCGAGCGTTTCATCACGCTCGTCCGGCACCAGCGCCGCGAGCTCCCCTTCCCCACCGATGCGCGGCTCTCCCTGATTCACGATCGGCACGAGGCACTTCCGCTTCTTCTGCTCGTCGAGCAGCGCCTGCATCTTCGGCAGCATCTCCTTCGAGCGCACCGTCTCGTTCGCCGGCCAGCAGAGGTTCGTCTGCTCGTACGGATCGCAGGAGACGTTGTACATCTCGAACTCCTCGGCCGTGACGCCGTCCGTGTTCACCTTGTCGAGGATGTTCTGATTGGTGACCAGTCCCGCGTACGGCGTGGGCTGATCCTGCGCGTAACGCGAGTACTTCCAGATCTCGCCGTCGATCTCCGCGATCACGGTCTCGACCTGATTCGGCGTCGCCACGGCGTTCCACGTGCGGTTGTTCGTGATCTGACTGAGGCCCTGGCTCACGTTGTCGTAGGTCATGAAGAACACGGGCTCGTTCTTCACGGGAGCAGTGCCGCGCACGACGCTCGACAGATCGCGGCCCACGAGCTCGCGCGTCTCGGAATGCGTGGGGATGATCTTCTTCGCCGCTTCGTCGACGTCGATGTCGCAGAGGCCGAGGAGCGTGGGAACGAGGTCGGCGTGCGAGGTGAGCGGGAACTCGCTGCGTCCCGGTTGCTCGACGAGCGGACCGCTGATGATGAAGGGCACGTGGATGGTTTCCTCGTAGGCCTGGTACCACTTCTGATGCATGCCGCCGTGCGCGCCGAGGGTGTCGCCGTGATCGGAGGTGAAGACGATGATCGTGTTCTCGAAGAAACGCGAGCGCTCCAGGCGGCGATAGACCTCGAGGATGTACTGATCGCTGACGGCCTGCAGGTAGTAGTAGAAGCGGCGATAGAGATCGACGGGCGGCTGCGGCAGGAACATCTGCCCGTACGTCGTCACGTAGCTCGCCTGCGCGGTGGGCTTGGTCGACAGGTCTTCGTTCTGCGTGGGCGGCTCGGGGATCGGCGGCACCTGCTCGAAGCTGGGATAGGGGAATCCGAACGAGGCCCACATCACGCCGAAGAACACGATGTCGTGCGGATTGACGTACGAGTTCACGAAGAGCCATGGCGCGTCGCTCTCGCGCTCTTCGAGCGCGTCGAGCAGCGCCAGCGCCTCGTGGCGATACTGCGCGTCGCGCACCCAGCCGCTGTTCGCGGGATTGCGGCCGTGCGGCTCGGGCCCGATCCAGCCGGAGAAGCCGAAGCCGTCGAGACGATCCGCGTTGCGATAGATGTCGATGTTCTCGAGGATCGGCCGCCCCTCATTCTTGTCGTTCATCACGGTGGTCATCAGCGAGCTCTTCGTGCCCGGCACCTCGATGTCGGCGTGCGAGATGTGCCACTTGCCCTTGTAGTAGGTCTCGTAGCCGGCGGCGCGGAACCAGTCGCCCATCGTGGGCACGGTGTTCGGGTCGAGCCAGGACATGCCGGGATCCCACGCGGTCTTACCGATGCCGTCGGTCTGCGACACGCCGTGCAGCGTCGGGTACTGGCCGGTGAAGATGGACGTGCGGCTGGGCGCGCACGCGGCGGACTGCGCGTAATGGCGGTGGAACTCGACGCCCCGCTCGCGAAAGAGCTTCTGGGCGGGCAGGTTGCGGTCCATCCATTCGCGCAGGACAGGGCCGTCGTAAGGCGTCGGATAACGCATCTCGTCGACCATGAACATGAGGACGTTCGGTTTTTTGCGCATACACAGGAGGTGCGCAGAGGGGGAAATCCCTACCTCGTGAATGCCTTCTCGGTTCGCACGTCCCCGAACGCCTCCGCCGCGCGATCGCGCGACGCCTCGTCCGCGAAGGCGCCCACCATCGTCGAGCCCGATCCGCTCAGGCCCGCCCATGCCGCACCGGCGTCGTAAAGACGCGCTTTCAGCGTCGCCAGTTCGGGGAGCATCGCAAAGACCGGCTCCTCGAAATCGTTCGTGAAGTT
>DATLBM010000423.1:0-6755 GCA_035526885.1 Thermoanaerobaculia bacterium
CGGCGACGTTCAGATTCGGCGCGAGCGGCCACGTCATCGCGATCGCGGCGATGACGAAGAAGGCGAGGATCGCGGCGTGCACGCGCACGGCGCGATCATAAGCAGGGAACGAATTGGCCGCGAATCGTGGTTTCATGTGCCAGACGCATGTTCCGCAACGACTCGAATCGACGACTCCGGGCCTCCGTGCTGGCCCTGGCCATGTTGGCCGTGATTGCCGCGGCCGTGCTCCCCGCGTGCGCCGATTCGCTGTGCTGCGCGAAGTTGCCGGTCAAGCAGACCATGCACGCGCAGATGCCGTGTTGCGAGCCGACCCTCGCGCCGCGCACCGCGAGCGTACAACCGGTGACGCCGGCGGCCTCCGCGCCTCAGACGTCCGTACCGGTCGCGGCGATCGAGCCGCCTCCCCAGGCGCCTCCACGCGTGCAGGCCCTGCGAGCCACCGTCGAAGGGGCACACCACGAAACCCCGCCCACGCTCTTCCTTCTGAACGCCCAGTTCCTCATCTGATTCACACCCCTGCCTTTCCGCGACCTGCAGTCCGTGCGTCCGTGGGGTGTTTCGATGAGATGGTTTCTTCCGTTGCTGCTGATTGCGCAGCCGCTTTTCGCAATCGACTTTCATGATCCGAATGCCGTCGTCGCCGCCGCCGTGAGCACGCATCCGACGATTGCGCGGCTTACCGCCGAAGCCGCGGCGTTGCGCGAGCGCGTCGAGCCCGCGGGCTCGCTGCCCAATCCGATGCTCATGGCCGGCCTGCGCGACAAGCAGGTCGACCTGCGCGACGACGAGATGATGACCATGTACATGGTGGGCATCTCGCAGACGCTGATCCGTCCGGACAAGCGTGAGGCGCGCCGCGAGGCGGCCGAGGCGGAGGCCAGGGCGGCGGAAATCATGGTGCGGTCGGCGCGCGCGGAGATCGAGCGCGACGCGCTCCTGGCCTGGTACGACATCGCCTCCGCCGACGCGCAGCTCCACGCCACCGCGCACGTGCGCGAGCTGATCGACGCCATCATCGCCGCGGCGCGCGTGCGCTACGAGGTGGGCACGTCGCTGCAGGCGGACATCATCCGCGCGCAACTGCAGGCCAGCGATCTCGATCTGGAGACGTTGCGCCTCAAATCCTCCCGCCACGCCGCCGCCGCCCGCCTGCTCCCCCTCCTCGGACTCCCGCTGACGACCGAGATCCCGCCGCTGTCGATGCCCGAGAGCACGGCCGGTCTGACCATCGCCGGGACGAGCGAGCCGCCCGCGGATCATCCCGCCCTCGCCGCGCTGGAAGCGCAGATCGACGCCACCTCGCGCGAGCTGCGCCTGGCGGAGCTGGACACGCGTCCGGACATCGATCTCGAAGCGCAGTACGGACACCGCGCCGTGCAGCGCGACGTGTTCAGCGTCACCGCGCGCATCGAGCTGCCGCTGCGTGCGAAGCAGCTCTCGCAACCGCGCGTGCGTGAAGCGGAGCTGCGGCGCGAAGCGCTGCGGCAACGCATCGAAGAGAGACGCCGCGAGCTCACGCAGGCCATGGGCGAAGCGATGGTCGCGCACGAGGAGGCCACCAAACAGCTCGAGTTTCAGCGCCAGGTCGTCGAGCCGCAGGCGCAGCTCGCGTTCGAGTCGACGCTGGCCGCGTACCAGGCCGGCAAGACGTCGTTCGACGCCATCCTCGAGACGCAGAGCGCGTATCTGCGATTGCGGCTGCAGTACTTCGAATACCTCCTGCGCCACGCGCAGGCGATCGTGAAGTACGAGGCGCTTCGCCGCGGCGCGCGCACGTCCGCGCCGAGCGCGGGAGGCATGTGATGAAACGCATCCTGATCATGATTCTGGCCGGGCTGTCGCTCGTCTCCTGCCGCGACAAGGAAACGCACGAGCACCAGCCGGGCGTCAATCAGCAGGAAGTGGCCGCGGACGTCTACACGTGTCCGATGCATCCGAGCGTCGTCTCGAGCAAGCCGGGCAAGTGCCCGATCTGCGGCATGACGCTGGTGAAGAAAAACACCGCCGCCGCGGCGCCGGGCGGCGGAGATCTCTCCGCCATCGCCATCTCGCCCGAGCAGCGCGTCACCGCGAACGTGAAGACCATTCGCGTCGCCCTGGACACGCACACCGGCGAGCTCGTGACCACGGGCCGCGTCACGTTCGATGAGCGCCGGCTGGCGCAGGTCACCGCGTACACGGCGGGCCGCATCGAGCGGCTCTTCGTCAACTTCACCGGCGACAGCGTGCGCCGCGGCGAAGCGGTGGGCACGATCTACTCGCCGGATCTCTTCGGCACGCAGCAGGAGTACCTGCTGGCCATCGAGAATCGCGACCGCATGCGCCGCGCGGGCTTCGCCGGCGCGCGCGGCGCCGCGGACGATCTCGTCGAGTCCACGCGCCGCCGCCTGATGCTCTTCGGCATGACCGCGGGCCAGGTCTCGCAACTGGAGCGCACGCGCAAGCCGATCTTCGCCACGACGGTGATCTCGTCGGTCTCCGGCATCGTCACGCGCAAGCTCGCCGTCGAGCAGCAGTACGTCGCGCAAGGACAGCCGTTGCTCGAAGTCGCGGATCTCTCGACCGTGTGGGTGGAAGTCGATGTCTACGAACAGCAGCTGCCCAGCGTGAAGATCGGCGATCGCGTGGAGATCGCCGCCGCCGCGATTCCCGGCCGTACGTTCACCGGCAAGGTCTCGTTCATCGTGCCCGTGCTGGAAGGCGCGACGCGCACCGCGCGCGTCCGCGTCGAGCTGCCCAATCCCGGCCTCCAGCTCAAGCCCGACATGTACGTCAACGCCCGCATCCTCGGCGCCCCCGCGCCGCCGCACATCATGGTGCCGGGCAGCGCGATCGTCGATCGCGGGCAGCGGCAATTCGTGTGGGTAGAGACGCAGCCGGGCTCGTACGAGCCGCGACCGGTGACCACCGGGGGCCGCCACGGCGACTCGATCGTGATCGTGTCGGGCTTGAATGAAGGCGACAACGTGGTCGTCGAAGGCGGGTTCCTGCTGGACAGTGAGGCGCAGTTGCGGAGTGCCACGGCGGTGACGCATGGGCACTGACGCAACGTTGCCGGTTGCCGGTTGCTGGTTGCCGGGGTACGCCGTGCCTCAAACTGGCAACACGGCAACCGGCAACAGCGACGGGAGGCGCAGATGATCCGCAACCTCATCGCCCTCTCCGCCCGCCACCGCTTCATCGTCCTGCTGATCTACGCCGCGATCATCGTCGCCGGCGTGTGGGCCACGCTGCGCACGCCGCTCGACGCCATTCCCGACGTCTCCGACAACCAGGTCATCGTCTACGTCGACTGGCCGGGGCGCTCGCCGCAGCTGGTCGAGGATCAGGTCACGTATCCGCTCGCGTCGAACCTGCAGGGACTGCCGAACCTCAAAGCCGTGCGTGCGCAGTCGATGTTCGGTTTCTCACTCGTCTACGTGATCTTCGACGACGACGTCGACATCTACTGGGCGCGCACGCGCGTGCTGGAGCGCCTGAACTACATTTCCGGATTGCTCCCCGCCGGCGTCACGCCGCGACTCGGCCCCGAGGGCACGGGCGTCGGTCACGTGTTCTGGTACACACTTCAATCGAAGAACCACGACCTCGGCGAGCTCCGTTCCATTCAGGACTGGTATCTCAAGCTCGGACTGCAGTCGGTCGACGGCGTGGCCGAGGTGGCCAGCGTGGGCGGGTTCGTGAAGCAGTACCAGGTCAATCTCGATCCCATCCGCATGGCCGCGCGCCACGTGTCGCTGGACACGGTGGTCAACGCCGTGCGGCGCTCGAACAACGACGTCGGCGGACGGCTGATCCAGGTCGGCGAGTCCGAGTACATCGTGCGCGGCATCGGCTACATCCGGCGCGTTTCGGATCTGCAGAACATCGTCGTCGACGCGCCGAACGGCACGCCCATCTATCTCTCCTCCATCGGCAGCGTCTCCCTCGGATCGGAACTGCGCCGCGGCCTGCTCGACGAGAACGGCAAAGGCGAGGCCGTGGGCGGCATCATCGTCGCGCGCTACGGCGAGAACGCCAAGGCCGTCATCGATCGCGTGAAGACGCGCCTCGCGGATCTGGAGAAAGGTCTCCCGCCCGGCGTGACCATTCGCACGGCGTACGACCGCTCGGAGCTCATCGAGCGCGCCGTCGGAACGTTGAAAGAGGCGCTGACCGAGGAGGCGGTCATCGTCTCGCTGGTGGTGATCGTGTTTCTGCTGCACGGCGGATCGGTGATCACCGTGCTGGTCGGCTTGCCGTTGTCGGCGCTGATCAGCTTCATTCTGATGAAGCAGTTCGGCATCACCTCGAACATCATGTCCCTGGGCGGCGTGGCGCTGGCCATCGGCGAGATCGTGGACGCGTCGATCGTGATGGTGGAGAACGCTTACAGGCGCCTCGCCGAGGCGCCTGAGTTGTCAGTTGCCGGTTCTCGGTTGCCTGCGGGACATGGCTCCGAGACGACACCACCCGCAACCGGCACCCGGCAACCGGCAACACGCATCGAGATCATCATCGAGTCCGCCCAGCACGTCGGTCCCGCCATCTTCGGCTCGCTCCTCGTGATGATCGCGTCGTTTCTGCCCGTGTTCCTGCTCACGGGACGCGAGGGGAAGATGTTCAAACCCCTCGCGTACACGAAGACGTTTGCGATGATCGGCGCGAGCGTACTGGCGGTGACGCTGGTGCCGGTGCTGATGACGTTCTTCATGCGCGGGCGGATGCGTCCCGAGGAGAAGAATCCCGTCAGCCGGTTCTTCACGCGGATCTACGAGCCATTCCTGCGCTGGTCGCTGAAATACGGCAAGACCATGCTCGTCCTCAACGTCATCGCGCTGATCATCGCCGTGCCGATGATGATGTCGCTGGGCCGCGAGTTCATGCCGCCGCTCGACGAAGGCACGCTGCTCTACATGCCCATCACCATGCCCGCGATCAACATCACCGAAGCGCGGCGGATCATCCAGGTGCAGGACGCGATCATCGCCAGGCATCCCGCCGTGCGCTACGTCCTCGGCAAAGTGGGACGCGCGGAGACGGCCACCGATCCCGCGCCCGTGTCGATGTTCGAGACCCTCGTCGAGCTGAAGCCGCAGAGCGAGTGGCCCCAGGGGATGACCAGGGACAGGATCATCGCCGACCTCGACGCGCAACTGAAGATCACCGGCGTGACCAACGGCTGGACGCAACCGATCATCAACCGCATCGACATGCTCAACACCGGCGTGCGCACCACGCTGGGCGTGAAGATCTTCGGCCCCGATCTGCAGACGCTGGAGCGTCTCGGACTGCAGGCCGAATCGATCCTGCGAAAGATCGACGGCGCGGCGGATCTCTACACCGAGCGCATCTCCGGCGGGCGGTACATCAACATCGAAGTGGATCGCGACGCCATCGCGCGCTACGGCATTCCCGTCGGTGCGGTGCTCGACGCCATCGAGACCGCCATCGGGGGCGTGAACGTGACCACGACCGTGGAAGGCCGCGCGCGCTATCCCGTGCAGGTGCGCTACCTGCCCGACTACCGCAACGACGTGGCGGCGCTGGAGAACATGCTCATCACCGTCCCGCCGGCGTTGCAGCTTCCACTGGGCCAGCTCGCAAAGATCACGGCCAGCGCCGGCCCGGCCATGATCAACTCCGAGAACGGCCAGCTCCGCGCGCTCGTGCAGCTCAACGTGCGCGGAAGAGACATGGGCTCGTTCGTCGACGAGGCCCGCGACGCGCTCGACTCGCAACTGAAGCTGCCGCCGAACTACTCGCTGCAGTTCTCCGGGCAGTACGAGAACCAGGTGCACGCGCGCAAGCGGCTGCAGGTGCTCGTGCCGATGGTGTTCATCATCATCTTCGTCATCCTCTACTTCACGTTCCACTCCGCGCTGGAGGCGTCGCTGGTGATGCTGTCCGTGCCGTTCGCACTGATCGGCGGCGTGTATCTGATGTGGATCTACGGCTTCAACTGGTCGGTGGCGGTGTGGGTGGGATTCATCGCGCTGTACGGCGTGGCCGTGCAGACCGGCGTGGTGATGGTGCTCTATCTGCACGAGGCGCTGGACAAGAAGCTGGAAGCGGGCGGCGTCACGCCGAAAGACGTCTTCGACGCGACGGTCGAAGGCGCGCTGCTGCGCGTGCGCCCGAAGATCATGACCGTGGCCACGACCGTGATCGGCCTCCTGCCGCTGCTGTGGGCGACGGGCACGGGCTCGGACGTGATGAAGCCGATCGCCGTGCCGCTCATCGGCGGGATGGTTACGTCGACGATTCACGTTCTGCTCGTGACGCCGATCATCTTCCTCCTCATGAAACAACACGACCTGCGCAAAGGCCGTCTGAAAAAGTCAGGACTCAAAACATGAAGAAACTGCTCGTTCTCCTCGCACTCACGTTCCCGGTTTTCGGCAATCCGACGCTGTTCAAAAAGTACGAAGCCGTCCGTCAGGCGTTCCTGAAGAATTCTCTGAAGGACGTGCAGAAAAGCGCCGCGGCGCTGGCCTCGGACGCGCAGAAAGCGAAGCTCCGCACGGTGACGGAGTTCGCGCAGTCCGTGGCGGTGGCGAAGAATCTCGACGACGCGCGGCGCTCGTTCGGCGCGCTCTCGGACGAGATGATCAAGCTCCCCGGCCGCCCGCCCGTCTATTACTGCGACATGGCGCGCAAGTCGTGGCTGCAGCCGAAAGGCAAAGTGGGCAACCCGTACGAGCCGGCCATGCCGACTTGCGGGACGCTGAAGTCGAAGTAAGAAGAGCAACGTGGCGACGGGCTTAAGCCCG
>DATLBM010000424.1:0-13799 GCA_035526885.1 Thermoanaerobaculia bacterium
AATGTTTGAGCTCGATCTTCTGAGCGAGCGCGCCCGCGTCACGCCCGACAAAGTCGCGGTGGTGTCGGTGGAAACGGGCCAGCGCATCACGTACGCGGAATTGAACGAGCGCGCAGAGCGCGCCGCCGCGACGCTGCGAAACGTGCTCGACCCGGGCGATCGTTTCGGCTTGCTGTCGCACAACAGCGTCGAATTTCTCGAACTATTTTTCGCGGCCGGCAAAGCCAGCGTCATCGTCGTCCCGCTCTCGACACGCGTCACCGAACACGAGCTGCGTCACATTGCCAACGACTGCGCAATGAAGGCGCTCTTCTACGGCCCTGGCTTCGAATCGATCGACGTGGGCATCGCGCGTTACGCGACCAACGTAGGGCGGGCTTCAGCCCGCCCATCATCGAATAATGGACGGGCTGAAGCCCGTCCTACGTCTTCCGAAGACACCTACTGCCTCCTGTACACATCCGGCACCACCGGCAAACCCAAAGGCGTCATGATCCCCAAACGCCAGCTCTACTGGAACGGCTACAACACCGCCGTCAACTGGAGCCTGCGCGAGGACGACGTCAGTCCCATCTTCACGCCGCTCTATCACGCCGGCGGCATCGCCGCGTTCACCATCCCCATCTTCTGCGCCGGCGGCACCATGGTCCTGCACAAAGGCTTCGACGTCGACGAAGTCTGGTCCACCATTGAAAAAGAACGCTGCACTGTGGTCCTCGGCGTTCCCACCATCTGGAAATTGCTCATGGACGGGCCGCAATTCGCCACTGCCGATTTGTCGAGCGTGCGCTGGTTCATCTCCGGAGGCGCGCCGCTGCCCCAGTACATCATCGACGCGTATCAGAAGCGCGGCGTCGTCTTCAAACAGGGCTACGGCATGACCGAGGTTGGCGTGAACTGCTTCACCATGACCGTCGAGGAATCGTTCCGCAAACCGGGCTCCATCGGCCGCCCGATGCTCTTCACGGAAGTGAAGCTCGAGAATATGGATGGTGATGTCGGTGAGATGCGGATCCGCGGCCCTCACGTCTCGAACGGCTATTGGAACAATGAAGCCGCCACGCGCGAGGCTTACGGCGACGATGGCTGGTTCCGCACCGGCGATCTGGCGCGCCGCGATGACGAGGGCTTCTTCTACATCGCCGGACGCCGCAAGGAGATGTTCATCAGCGGCGGGGTGAACGTCTATCCCGCCGAGATCGAGGCGGAACTGGTGTCGCATCCTCTCGTCTCGGATGCGGCGGTCGTCGCTGTCCCCGACGAGACCTGGGGCGAAGTGGGTGTTGCTTTCATTGTCGGTACCGCGGACGAGGAAACGCTCGCACAATACCTCGCACAGCGCATAGCAAAGTACAAAGTGCCGCGCAGGTTCGTAGTCATCGACGCGCTGCCGCGCACGCCGTATGGCAAAGTGGTCAAGGAGGAGCTACGTCGACGCCTGAGCTAGTATCGACGCGCATGACGCAGGAAGAGCGGTCCGAGAAATCGAAGCAGCTCATCCTCGACGCCGCGCTGAAGCTGTTCTCGCACAAAGGCTACGGTGCGACCAGCGTCCGCGACATCGCCGAGGAAGCCGAGCTTTCGAAAGGGAACGTGTACCACCACTTTCCCGACAAGGAGGCCATCTTCCGCGCGCTCATCGACCGCTACTTCGAAGCCATGTCGCAGCCGGATTTCCCGTTCAACCAGGCCCTCGCCTCCGGCTCCTTCCCCGAAAACCTGGAGACCCTCGGACACTCGATTCGCGACGTCATCCTCGACTATCGCGAATACATCGCGCTCATTTACGTGGACGTCGTCGAGTTCGACGGCACGCACGTCCGCAAGTTCTACGAGAACATGGCCGATCGCTTCACCAGCTTCATGCGCGCCACGGGCATGGAGCAGGAGCTCGAGCCCAGGCTGGCCGAGGGACTGTCGCCGGTGTCCGCGGTCATGCTGGCCACGCGCATCTTCTACAACTACTTCACGGTGGAGATCCTGTTCGGGGTGAAGGACCACTTCGGCAAGGAGACGGACGCCGCGGTGGGGGAGATCTCGCGGATACTGCGTCACGGAATGTTGCGCAACCCCGTGTCATCCTGAAGCCGCGAAGACTCGGTGTCATCCTGAAGCCGCGAAGACGGCGAAGGACCTTCCAGCGTCCCCCGCAGCGAACCCGAAGGTCCTTCGCGGCGTCAGGATGACACGAAGGCGTTACCGCATCCTGCGAACCGACCGGGCGTAACATCACCCCCATGCTCCGCCGGCTGCCCCTCCTGCTGTTCGCAGCACTGCCCCTGTTTGCCCAGAAATTCGAGGAAAAAGTCACCGTCGAATACGTCGAAGTCCCGGTCACGGTCCTCGGCCGCGACAACGTGCCGGTGCGCGGCCTCACCAAAGCCAACTTCGAGATTCGCGACGACGGCGAGAAGCGCGAGATCGAGTCGTTCGATGCCATCGATTTCGCGGCCGAGGGCGGAACGAGTGCGAAAGTGATCTCGCCGCTCAATCCCGCGTCGCGACGCAACTTCCTGCTGCTCTTCGATCTCACGTACTCCAGTCCGCAGACCATCGTGCGCGCGCAGGAGGCGGCGCGGAACTTCGTCGCGCGCAGCATCGGCCGCCGCGACGCCGTGGCCGTCGGCATCCTCGACATCGATCACGGCTTTCGCTTCCTGACCGCGTTCACCACCGATCGCGAGCTGCTCACCGCCGCGATTGCCGAGCCGCGCACGTTCCGCTCGCGCGATCCGCTGCAGATCGCCAGCTCGTCCACGCTCGACATCGACGCGGAAGGGATGGCCCAGACGCGGCAGGGCGAGGACCTGGCCATGGAGAACCTGCGCGAGATCGCGCGCCTCTCCGGCCGCCTCGACGACTCCTACAAACGGGGACGCCTGAAAAAGCAGATCGAGATGCTGGCCGACATCGCGCGCACGCTGCAGCGCCTGGCGGGACGCAAACATCTCGTGCTGCTGTCCGAGGGACTCGATCCGCGGCTGGTGCAGGGGAGAGGCACGCAGACCGAGGAAGACCAGGCCATCGAGAAAGGGGAGATGTGGAAGGTCGACAGCGATCAGCGCTTCGGCAGTCCCGACTCGCAAAAGCAGATTCAGATGATGGCCGAGCAGTTCCGCCGCGCCGACGTCGTGCTGCACGCCGTCGACATCCAGGGCGTGCGCGTGGCCAACGACGTGAAGAGCGGCGCGAAGTTCAACTCGAACGAGGGACTGTTTCTCCTCGCCACCTCCACCGGCGGCACGGTCTTCCGCAACTCGAACGACATCACCTCGGAATTCGACCGCCTGGCGCGCCAGCACGACGTCGTGTACGTCCTCGGCTTCCGCGCGCCGGCCGGACGCGCCGGCGCGTTTCACGATCTGAAGGTCAGGCTCGTGAACGTGCCCGCCGCGCGCGTACAGCATCGCGGCGGCTACTACGGCGCGGGCGGGGAGACGCTGCTCGAGCGATCGCTGACGACGGCGGAAGTGATCGTGAACGACGTCCCGCAGGACGACGTCGCGGTGAGCACGCTCGCTGCCGCCTTTCCCGGCGGACGCGTGCCGGTGGTGATGGAGATCGCCGGCCCGGATCTCATCAAGCACGCGAAGAACAACCGCGCCACGACGGACGTGTTCGTGTATGCGTTCGACGAGCAGGGCGTGGTGCAGGACTCGATCTTCCAGCGCGTGACGCTCGACGTCGCGCAGGCCGGCCCGCAGCTCCGCGAAACGGGCGTGCGCTTCTACGGAACGCTGAAACTGCCGCCGGGAAAGTTCGCGCTGAAGAGCCTCGTGCGCGTGTCGGAGACGGACAGCAAAGGTTTCCAGCGCGTGGATCTGACCGTACCGGCGGAAGGCGACGTGAGCGTCGTGCGTCCGCTGTTCTTCGCGGAGGCGGGGAACTGGGTGATGGTGAAAGCCGCGCGCGACGATCCCAAAGCGCCGTACCCGTTCATCCTCGGCGACGACGCGTTCATCCCCGCCGCCCGCCCGACGATCAGGAAAGGCGAGCCGCGCCTCTTCACGGTGTTCGTCTACAACGCCGGCGCGGATGAGCTGTCCTGGGACATCGCACCCGCCGCCAGGCTGATCTCATCGGCGCGTGCGGACGACGTGACGAAGTACGTCTTCGCGCTGGAGCACGTGCCCGCGGACGCTCGCGAGCTCGCGGTAACGGTGAGGAAAAAGGGCTCCTCGGATGCGCGCACGGTGAGCGTGCCCATCGAAGTGCGTTGACTCGTACTCGCGTGTCATCCCGAGCCGCCGGAGCGCAGCGCAGGACGGTCGAGGGACCCCCTGCTGGAACGAAGTGCCCCGCTCCGTAGGCGGGGGATCCCTCGACCGTCCTGCGTCGCTGGCGCGACTCCGGCGGCTCGGGATGACACTTGTCAGTCTTCTACAAACGTAGTAGAGTCTCCGCACTTTGTAGGAGAGTGCATGCCGAAGAAACACGTCCGCCTGACCCGCCTCGAGCTCGAGATCATGCGCTACGTCTGGGACCTCGGTGAAGCCGCGGTCCGGGAGATCCACGAGGCCATCCCCGCCTCCAAACGCCCCGCGTACACCACCATCCAGACCATCCTCACGCGGCTGGAGGAGAAGGGCGCGGTCAGGCGCACGCGCAAGATCGGCAACGCGCATCTCTACCAGGCCGTGACCACGCGGCAGAGCACGGGCGCGCGGCTGATGGACGAGCTGCTGGACCTCTTCGGCGGTGACTCCGAGCCGCTGGTCGCCCATCTAATCGACAGCGGCAAGCTCACGCTCGAAGACGTCAAGCATGCCGAAGAGGTGCTGAAGAAGAGGAGGAAGTGATGCACGAGTTGGTTCACGCAAACGCGTCGTTCCTCGCGGCGTGGGTGTTCACCAGCATCGGTGTCGTTGCCATCGCGCTGCTCGTCGAGCGGAAGATGAAGGCTTCGGCGGCAACGCGTCACGTGCTCATCTTCGCGGCAATGCTCGCGCCGCCCGTCCTCGCGCCGCTCGCGTTGCTCGATCTGCCGGCGCCAAACGTAGGACGGGCTTCAGCCCGTCCAGCGATTGAAATTGGACGGGCTGAAGCCCGTCCTACGTTGAGCAGCGTCGACATCGCGTGCGCGGTCATGGCGCTGTGGTCCGCCGGCACCCTCCTCGCCGTACTCCGCACCGCGCGCGATGCGCAGCGCTGGCGGAATGCGCGCAAGCGCGCGACGCCCGTGAGTGACCGCGCGATGCCGGTCGATCATCCCGTCGAGATCAGCGACGCGTGCCGCGAGCCTGCCGTGGCGGGCATTCTCGATCCGACGATTCTCCTGCCCGCGGGCCCGTACCTCGATGCCCTCAGCGACGACGAGCTGGAGACCGTGCTCGCGCACGAGATCGAGCACGTGCGCCGCCGCGACAACCTTCGCGCCTTCATCGTGCAGCTGGTCTGCACCTTCTTCTGGTTCAGCCCCGTGCATCGCGCGGCGCGGCGCCGCCTCGTCGAACTGCGCGAGCGCGCCTGCGACGACGCCGTGCTCGCGCGCGGCTGCCGGCCCGACTCGTATCTCTCCGCGCTCGCCAAGAGCTGCCAGTCCTCGCTGCAAAGCACCGCGGTCTCCTGCATGAGCCGCCTTCAACTTCGGGAAAGGATGGAATCGATCATGACCTTCGAATCGCAGTCTCCGCGCGGGACGTCCTGGGCCGCCCGCATCGGCATCGTGGCCGTGGCGGGCCTCATCGTCACCGCATTCGCGCTCTTCGCGCCCTCGCCGTCGCTGCACGCGTCTTCAGCGACGCCCGGACCATTCTCCGCTGATGTGTGGGTGAAGCCCGCGCCGGACGGACGCTGGCTGGCCACCGTCAAGCTCGACGCGCCGGACGGTCCGTTCACGTCCGTCGCCGTGATGCCGTCGATCCCCGACGATCGGACCATCACCAGCACGCACGGCGGACGCACTTACAAAGTGACCATGCACACGAACTCCGACGCCAGCGGCAGCGCCGACGTGGAAGTGCGCGAGGGCGATGCCATCGTGTGGAGCGCCGTGCGCACGTTCTCCGCGCCGCCAGCGCCGAAATCGAAGTACGCGCCCGTCGGCGAGGGCATGACGCCGCCGAAGCTGCTCTCGTCCGTCGATCCGAAGTACACCGAGGAGGCGAAGAAGAACGGCATCTACGGCATCGTGATCGTGCAGGCGATGATCAACGAACGCGGGACCGTCGACGCGGTGCAGGTGCTCAAGCCGTTGCCGTACGGGCTCGATCAGACAGCGGCCGACGCCATCCGGCAGTGGCGCTTCGCACCGGCCACCGTGAACGGCGAGCCGGTGCCCGTCAGCTTGAACCTGACCATCAACTTCCGTTTGGACGACTGACGTCTTTCCAGCGCGGATCGCGGTGCAGCGCGTCGAGGTCTTCATCATCCTCGGCGTGATCCGCGAGATCGAAGCCCGCGGTCCGCGCCTTCTCCAGCCAGTCGAACGCGGCGTCGTTGTTCTTCTGCAGCGCGTACGCGCAGGCGATGTTGTACGACGACGTGCCGCGGCGGTAATCGAGCTCGATGGCGCGCTGGAAGGCGTTCCGCGCCGTTTCGAAATCGCGCGCCTGCAGCGAGGTGAAGCCGAGGTTGAACCACGCGCGGCCGGAGTCGGGGTGCTGCCTGACCATCTCCGCGTGATGCTTCGCCGACTGCGACCAGTTGTCGTAGAAGAGCGAGATCGGACCGTCGCAGCAGCCGCGCAGCTCGAGGTCGCTGGCGAGCTTGCGCAGCTCGGCGAACCCGGCCTGCCGGCGCAGCAGCGCGATGTCGGGATCGGTGGCGAAGTGATCGTCGTCCGAGTAGCCGTTCTCAATCGACTTGCGAAGCCAGGCCATGCCGTTGGCGGCGTCGTTCTTGAGCGAGTACGCGCAGGCGATGTTGTACATCGACGGCCCGGTCTTGTCGCCCGTGGCGATGGCGTGCTGGAAGGCGTCGATGGACTCGTCGATCTTGCGCAGGCGCAGCAGCTCCAGGCCGACGTCGTACCAGTCGTCGCCGTCCGGATCGCGCTCGGCGCGCAGGTCTTTGTACTTGTCCAGCGTTTTCGTCGAGCGCCGCTCGGCGGCGTCGCCAAGGCGGGAGGAGACGAGCTGGCGGAAGCGGGAGTCGTCGCGGATGGCGTCGAAATCCGAGTCGTCGGCGATGGCGTCGTAGTCGTCCCAGCCGGCGTTGAGCGCGTTCTCGAGCTCCTGCACCGCGCGCGGGGCGTCGTTCGCGAGGGCGTACGAGCAGGCGGCGTTGTAATACGAGGTGCCGCGCTTGAAGCCGTCGTCGGCGGCTTTCCGGAAGGCGGCCGCGGCCTCGACGTAGTGATCGTCGTGATAGAGGTCGTACGCGCGGTCGTACCATCCGCGGCCGGTGGTCGGCGTGGCGCCGAACTTCGCGAGCACGAAGTCGCCGATGGCGTCGACGTCGGCCAGCACCGTGACTTCGGAGTCGCTCTTCAGCTTCGCTTCCTTGATGACCGGCGGCTTGTCTTTCTCGTCGGACGGCTTGGCGACGAGCTTCATGGCGGCGATCGGTGCGATCACCGCGACTGCGAGCGCGCATGCGATGGCCACGCCCCGGCCGCTGAACACCCGCCGCGCCACGTCCCTTTGCAGAATCGACAGGAGGCGCCCTTCGAGCTGCGTTTTTCGTGACATGGCGAGCGTCACCGACCGGAACGGATCGAAGGCCGGCATCTCACGCGCGATCGCGAGCAGGTGATCGGCGTAGTCGGACGGCCTTGCTCCGCTGGCGAGAACCAGATCGTCGCACGCGCGCTCGCACTCGCTGCGGCCGGCGCGGTCGAGAGACCAGGCGAGAGGATGGAACCAGAACAGCGAAACCGCGATGCGCGTCAGGATCAGCGAGATGCCGTCCCACCGCCGCAGGTGCGCGAGCTCGTGCAGCACGACCACTTCCAATCGCTCGGCCGGCCACTCATCGGCGTCCGCCGGCAGAAGCAGCACGGGCCGGAAGATGCCCCACACCACGGGCACGGCCACGAAATCGGATTTCAGAAGACGCACACCGCGCACGCTGCCGAGCTCCTGCGCCCGCCGCGCAACGCGCGCCACGCCGAGCATCCCTACGAGCATGTGCGCGAGCATGAGCAAGGAGATCGTGCCGACGCTGATCAGCAGCATCCCCTGCCACGTGCTCCGCGCGAGATGCATGGAGCGCTCGAGGAGCGTGAGCGGCGTCTCGGCGATGCCGGTGGCCTTGGCAACGCTGATGGCGGTGGCAATCGGCGCGGACTCGTCGTCGAAGACGCCGATCAACGACGACGCAGGACGGGCTTCAGCCCGTCCATCAGTCGATACTGGACGGGCTGAAGCCCGTCCTACGTTCAGCTCGATCACCGGCGTGACCACGCTCATCACCGGCAACGCCGCCGCGGCGATGAGCGCGGCCGTGGCGATGAGGTGCTTCGTGGCGGCCGACGCGCGCGGGAGCGCGACCAGCAACAGGCGTCCGATGGCCAGGATCAGCGTGACCTTGGCGATCATCCACACCATCGCCTCGGGCGTTTGCGAGGACTGCAGTCGTTCGGCGAGCTCGAACAGCGATGTCATGTCAGCGTCCTTCCTTGCGGGCGTGCTCGATCAGATCGGAGAGACGATCCAGCTCGTCGCCGGTTAGTTTTCCCTTCTGCCGCTCGATGAGCGTGGCCACCACGTTCGCGGCGGAGCCGTCGAAAAACGTGGCCAGGAGCTGGTCGAGCGCCGACTGCCGCACCTTCTCGCGATTGGTCGTGGGCTTGTATACGTAGCGCGTGCCGTCATGTTCATGGCGCAGGTGCCCTTTCTGCTCGAGCACCCGCAGCGTGGCCCGCACCGCCGAATACGAGGGCGGCTCGGCCAGCCCCTCCATGACTTCCCCAGCCGAAGCCTTTCCGCGGGCGAAGATGATGTTCATCATCTCCCTTTCGCGGCGCGAGAGCGGGTCGTGCTGTTTTTTTACCATGTGCTGGAAATCTAGCACCTGGGGGCCCGGACGGCAAGCCGGACACGGAAAGTTCACATCGGCACTACTGCGCGACGACCACCGCCGAGAAGCGGCTCTTGCGGATCGACGGCGGAACCGGACGCGAAGTGAACGGCTCCTCGTTCGACTCGGGGTTCACCGTCCGCGCATTCGACGTGTTCGCCGTGACGTCGACCGTGTACGCGCCGGGAGTCTTCACTCCCGCCACCACGCCGGAGTAGAGGCCGTCGTCCTTGCGGACGTCGCCGCCTTCGCCGTCGTCGCGCAGCGTCACCTTCTGCACCTGCCCTCCGGGCAGCAGCACATCCGCTTCGACGCGCGCGTTGCCGACCGGGGCCTCGGTCGCCAGGTACGCGCGAATGGCCAGGTCGCCGCCGGCGGGAACGACCGCGTCGTCGGAGTAGGCATCGAGACTCAGCTCCGATGATTCCGCCGAGACGACGACGGCGAATTTCTTCGCCGAGCCGCTGGTGTTGGTCAGGCGCACGGTCCACGTCCCGGGCTTCATGCCGTGCGTGCTGATGCGCGCGAACCCCGACTCGTCGACGCGCTCGACGCTTTCCGGCGTCTCCGCGCCGTTCACCGTCACCTGGGGAACGCTGCCATTGGACGTCCACACGGACACGACCATGCCCGGATCGGCGGTGAGCGCGTCGGCGGTGAACGTCACGTCCTGCGTACCGCCGGCGGGAATCGAGCCCTCGCGCAACTCGACGAGCGGACGGCTTTGCAGCTCGTTCAGCTCCGCCATCGTGTTCGAGGCCAGACGTTCCTCAGTGCGTGCGTGCAGCCAGGTGCCGCCGGTCGACTCCGCGAGGCGCGCGTGCGTGGCTTCGACCGAGGAGCCGTAGGCGAGGAAATTCAGATCGACTTTGCGGTCCGTGGCGAAGGCGCGGAGAGCATCGACGTCGATCGGAGTGCGGCTCTCCGTGTACAGCACGACCGACGCGGGATCGGCCTCGGGCGACTTCAACGCGGAAAGCGTGCGGGCGATGATCCTCCCGAGCTCCGCGGTGTCCTGCTCGCCGGTCAGCGCCGCTTCCGCCCTCACCGCGTCGCGCAGTCCGCTGCGCTCGCGCGCGTTCATCTTCGGCGCGAGCGACGTCTCCGTGGCGCCGATGAGCGTGAGCGGCGTGCCCGTCTCGACGGTGCTCAGACTCCGCGCCACGACCTCGGCGCCGCGCGACGCCGCGTCGGCCACACCGACGAACACGTGATCGCTGCAGTCGCGATACTCGAACACGGGTCCGTCGCCGTGTCCTCCATCGTCGCTGACAGGAGCCGCCGACGGCGCGGTCAGCGCGGCGTTGTGACGATGGTCGACGTACTCGCGCAGGAACGACCAGCAGCTGGTGTTCTCGAACGCGTGCGTCCCGATCATGCGCTTCTTGTCCTGCGCGGTGGTGCCGCTCTGGTGATCCGTGACGAAGCAGAACTCGGTGCGCTGGTTCGTGGTCTCGACTTTCGTTCCGCTGTCCATGATGCAGGAGGCCTGTCCCGACTGCGCGACGCAGAAGCCGTCGGCGGTGGTCTTCCCGAGGTATTCGTCGTTGAGATAGAAGAGGTAGTGTCCGAGCTCGTGCGCGAAACCGAGGTAGCCGCGCGGACCCGCGGTCGTCCCCGTGGTCACGGCTTTGTGCGTTTCGTAGAAGTTCATCACGCCGCCCTTGCCGAAGCCGCCGACGTTGGCGTTCGCACGGCCGTCGCCCTTGTGAATCACGGCGTCGGGATCGAGACCCGTTTTGCCCTTGCAGTCGTCGTAGACCACGACGCGCCCGATGCGCACCTGCTGCTGCGTGGCGTTGTAGAGCAGGTGCGAGGCTGCGCGGAACATCGGCTCCCACTCCGCCGGCTGGGAGTCGAACTCGAAGAGCACGTACAGCGTGATGTCGTCGGGTGTCCCTTCGACGTAAGTGCCTTTCCCTGCGAACGCGGCGGGAGCGAGCAGCAGGACGAGGACCGGGAGCACGAGCGTGTGGCGCATGCGGGTGAGAGGGACGCGCCGGTGATCATTCCCGCTGGTATACGATTCGCCCCGCCATGCCGGGACCGATCACGGACTTCATCGACCACCACTACCGCCACTTCAACGCCGCCGCCATGAAGGCCGCCGCCATCGACTACAACAAGCACCTCGCCAATGGCGGGCAGATGCTGGTCACGCTCGCCGGCGCGATGTCCACGGCCGAACTGGGACTCTCGCTCGCGGAGATGATCCGCCAGGACAAGGTGCAGGCCATCAGCTGCACGGGCGCGAACCTCGAGGAAGACATCTTCAACCTCGTCGCGCACGACTGCTACGAGCGCGTGCCGCACTACCGCTATCTCTCCGCGCTCGACGAGCAGGCGCTGCTCGAGCGGCACATGAACCGCGTCACGGACACGTGCATCCCGGAAGGCGAAGCGATGCGGCGCATTGAGAAAGCGGTGCTGCGGCATTGGGTGGAGAAGGACAAGGCCGGCCGGCGCCTTTTTCCGCACGAGTTCATGTACGAGATCCTGCGCGACGGCTCGATCGCGGAGTTCTACCAGATCGATCCGAAAAACTCGTGGATGGTCGCGGCGGCGGAGAAGAACCTGCCCATGTTCGTCCCCGGCTGGGAAGACTCGACGCTGGGCAACATGTACGCCGGCCACTGCATCTCGGGCGACGTGAAGAACGTGCACACGGTGCGTACGGGCATCGAGTACATGATCGAGCTGGCGGAGTACTACACGAAGGTGTCGTCCTGCTGCTCGATCGGCTTTTTCCAGATCGGCGGCGGCATCGCCGGCGACTTCCCGATCTGCGTCGTGCCCATGCTCCATCAGGACCTGCAGCGCACCACGGTCCCGCTGTGGGGCTACTTCTGCCAGATCAGCGATTCCACGACCAGCTTCGGCTCGTACTCGGGCGCGGTGCCCAACGAGAAGATCACCTGGGGCAAGCTCGGCGTGGACACGCCGTCTCACGTGATCGAGAGCGACGCCTCGATCGTGGCGCCGCTGGTCTTCGCGTACGTGCTGGGGTGGTGACGCGCGTCAAGGCATTGATGCTGGACGTGGACGGCGTTCTGGTCGACGGGCGGCCGGAAGACGGGCGTCATTGGCAGTCCTCCATTGAAGAGGATCTCGGACTCACTTCTCACGCACTCCAGGAACACTTCTTCGCTCCTTACTGGGAAGACGTGGTCCTCGGCCGCGCCGGGTTGATGGAGCATCTGGGGACCGCACTCCGGAAGATCGCTCCACATCTCAGTCCGGCGCAGTTCGTCTCCTATTGGTTCGAAAGAGACTCGCGTCTCGTCGAGCCTTTCCTGCAGGAGCTCTCGTTCGTTCGCTCGACGGGAATCCGCGTGTATCTGGCCACCAATCAGGAACATCTGAGAGCCGCCTATCTCATGGAGAAACTAGGGTTGGCTGAGCATGTGGACGGCATCTTTTACTCCGCGCGCCTGGGAGCGAAGAAGCCGGACCTGGAATTCTTCGCCAGGGTCCAGGCGGCTGTTGGTCTGTGCGGCGAAGAGCTGCTGCTCATCGACGACAGCCGCACGAACATCGAGAGTGCGCTAAAGGCCGGATGGCGGGCGTTTCATTGGACGAAACACAGTTCGCCCGGCACGATGCGCAGCTTGTGTACATGATCGGCGGCCGAGCGGCGGCGCGTCTCTATCCACGCTCGTGCCGAATGATGTTGAAGCCTTCCTCGATCGCGGGCGGCTCGAAATAGGCGGTGACCGCGTCGAATTCAGCGTCGGTCGTCCATGACGTTCCGGCCGGGCTCCCTTCGGATCGCTGTCGAAGCTGCCGCTTGCACAAATCATCAGGGGCGTCAATGAAGTGGAGTACGTGCGCGGCGCCGGAACGTTCGATCAGTTCGCGAAACCACGCGCGCTGACTCCTGGTGTTTCCGGGGAAGTCGAGTACGACCGGAATGCCGGCGGCAAGGAGTTGACCGATGTGAGGCGCGAGCGCCAGCTTCAACCGGGAGGAATACTTCACATAGTCGGCAACGGACGCGATTTCTCGGGGATAGAGTCGTTCCAGGAAGTAATCCTCGACCAGCAGGAGAGCGCCTTCACGCGCGGCGAGCTCCCTCGCGAGAGTGGATTTGCCGGCGGCCATCTTGCCGCAAAAGAAAAACAGCGTGGCCTGAGAGCTCATCGGAAACGGGGAATCGCCGTGTAACAAATCGTAACGATTGTACAAGACCGCCGGGCGTAGGCTGATCGGATGCAAAAGCTGCTCGTGTCCGTCTTCATCACCCTCAGCATTTTCGCGCAGGACGCGCCGAAGAACGTGCAGATTCTCGCCGGCGAAACGCCGCTGCAGTTACAGAGAAACATGAACCTGATGCGCGCAGCCCTCGGCGTGCACTGCGACTACTGCCATGTGAATTCCGAAGAGAAGGGATGGAACTTCGCGCTGGATGAGAAGGCTACGAAGCGGCGCGCGCGGGAAATGATCAAAATGGTCATGGACATCAACGGCAAGCACTTTGGCGGGCAACCCGTCGTGACCTGCAATACGTGTCACAACGGCAACCGGCGGCCGGCGATCACAGTGGCCCTTCCCACGCCGGCGCCCGAGTTTCCGACGCCCATCGCCGATCGATCGAAATGGCCGAGCGCAAAGGATGTCGTCGCGAAATACGTTGCCGCGGTCGGACACGAGCCGAGTGTGAGCGCGACGACCAGAGTATTCAAAGGCACGCGAATCAGCTGGGACGGCAAGAGTGCGCCGTTCGAAGTGGCTCAGGACGGCGCGAACATCCGAATGACGTGGAGCGCACCGGACGGCACGCCGATTACGCAGACCCTCGCCGGCGAGGGAGGGTGGATTCGCGATCACGACGGTGTCCG
>DATLBM010000425.1:0-11055 GCA_035526885.1 Thermoanaerobaculia bacterium
AGATGGAAAAGATCGGCCGATGGCGCTGGGTCGCCGTCGGATTGCGCGCTTCCTCGACGGCGGGAAGCTGGGCGGCAATCCTCTCGCTGCTGGGATTTCCGGCGCGGCCGCTCGTCCACCTGATGACCATTCTCAGCGCCCTACTGCTCGTCTTCGCGATCGTGAAGCGAATGCGCGGTGTCCCGAAAGAGCCGGTCGAAGCGGAGGAACCGGTCGGTGCATTGATGTAAACGCGCCATCGTTCGTTCACAACGTTGACGCGCCGTTCACCGCCGCCCTTCGGTTTCCCGCACGCGAAAAACGAATCGCTGGATTGGCGATGCGCGCGCAGCGGTGCGCGCACTCTGCGCGCGCCGTGGCATCGCGTTCGAACGAGGTGCGGCGCGGGAGGATCCGGTCATGCGTCTCGCGTTTTCCGTCCTCATCGCGCTGGTCTCGTTCGCGGCATCGGCGAAAACGCTCGTGCCCACGCTCGTCGCCGACACCGGCGACGGACGTCACGCGCTGCAGCTCGTCGGCGTGCGCGTCGACACGATCATCCGCGGGCATCTCGCGCGCACCGAGTGCGAGCTGACGTATCGCAACGATCTGAACGCGATCGTCGAAGGCGAATTCAACTTCCCACTTCCCGCCGGCGCCGAGCTGACCGGACTCGGGTTGTACTTCAACGGCAAGCTGCGCAAAGCGGTGGCGGTCGAGCGCGATCGCGCGCGCGTCGCGTACGAGACGGCCGTGCATCAGCGCGTCGACCCTGCGCTCGCCGAATGGACGGGCGCGAACCGCGCCACGCTGCGCGTCTATCCCATCCCCGCGAAGGGCGAAAAGAAAGTGTGGCTCTCGTACGATCAGGAGCTGCTCGCGGGCGACTACGTCCTCGATCTGCGCTGGGGGAAGCGTCTGCGCGAAGTCGACGTGCGCATCGACGCCGACGGACGCTTCGTGCGCGACAGCCGCGACGTCACGTACGACCGTCCGTATCGACTGCAGCTGGTCGACTCCGTGCTCGACCGGCAACTGATCGCGGAGGCGGATGCGCGGACGGAGGTGCTGGCGGCGCGCGATGAGAACCGCTGGTATCTGTCCGCCGCGCCGCGCTCCGCCGCAACGTCGCGCGCCGTCGAGCGCGCGAGCGAGCTGGTCGTGTTCTGGGACACGTCCGGCAGCGCGATGCAGCAGGACCGTGCGGCCCTCGACGCGTTCCTGGCCGCGCTGGCCGCGCGACAACAGCCCGGCACGCGCGTCACGTTCGTGCCCTTCGACATCACCGCCGGCAATGCAGTGAGCTCGCTCGAAGGCCTGCATGGGATCGGCGCCACGAACTATCCCGCGCTCTTCGCGCGCATGCGCGAGCTGATGTCCGCCGCGCCGCCCACCACCCGCTTCCTGCTCGTCACCGACGGACTCACCTCCCTCGGCAATCGCCGCGACGTGATCCGCGCCGCGACGGAGCTGCGCGCGCTGAACCGCGGGCTCACGGTCGTCAACGCATCTCCGCAGACGGACGACATCCTGCTCGCCCACCTGGCTACGGCCACGAACGGCTGGCTGTTCGATCTGAATGAAATGACGGTCGACGCCGCCGTCGATTCGGCGATGCGCGCCGCCGCGCCGTCGACCATCACTTCGAGCGCTGCACCGATCGTCGCCTCGCGCCGCCTCGGCCAATTCAACGCGCGCATCCCCATCGCCGCGGCCACCGACGTCAAACCGTACCTCCTGCCGCTGCGTCTGGGCGATGAAGCGCGCGAGCTCCCCATTCGCGAGCTGCGCCAGCCGCGCGAGATCGCCATGGTCCGCAGCGCGTACGCGCGTGCGGCGTTGCGCGAGCTGCTCGTGTCGCTGGCGCCGGACGAAGAGATCATCGAGCACGGACGCCGCTTCCAGCAGCTCACGCCGCGCACGTCGCTGCTCGTCCTCGAGTCGTGGCGCGATTACGAACAGTGGGATGTGCCGCTGCCCGATGACGTGAAGCGGGAGAAAGAAGAGGAAGAGGGCACGCGCGGCATCACGCTGAGCGTGGACGGCCCCGCCACCAGCAACCTCTGGCTGATCGACGCCGTCACGGTGGACACGCAGGGCTGGCAGCTTCCCGGAGCCACGGTCACGCTCACGGCCGGCCGCGACACGCGGATCGCCGTCACGAACGAGCACGGACGCGCGCACCTCGGGCTGCCCTACGTCCCGCCCGCGTTCACGTTGCGAGCGGAGCTCCCCGGCTTGAACACCGTCGACTACGAGAGCCGCACCCACGTGCCCTCGGGAACGACGGTCACGCTGGTGATGGGATATGCCGCCGTGGCCGAGAGCATCACGGTCACGGCGGAAGCGCCGCGTATCGCGACGACGAGCGCCGCGGCGTCGTTCATCAGCGGCGCAACGCCGGCCAACAGCGACGCACTCATCGCCAGCCTTTTCGCGAATCCGCAGTCCGACGACGTGCTCGCGAACCGGCGCGCAACGCTGGACGCGGTGGCGGCGAAGATGGCGACGCTCACCTCCGTCGACGAGCGCGTTCGCTACTACCTCACCGCGCGTGCGGCGTTCGGCGGCGACAAGGCGTTTCATCTCCAGGCCGCGACGCTCTTCGAAAAAGATGCGCCGCAACTCGCGGCGCGCATTCTGACCGAACTGGCCGAGGCGTATCCGGATGATGCGGCGCTGCTGCGGATCCTCGCGCGCATTCTCGAAGGGTGGAACGAGCCCGTGTTCGCGCGCCTGCTGCTGCAGCACGCGATGGAAACGGCGGCCAGTGACGAGCAGACCTGGCGAGAGCTCGCCCTTCTCGAATCCCGCCTCGGCAACTCCGACGCGATCGAACAACTCGCGCGCGACGCCGAAGTTTCCGACGAGGAAGCGCGCGACGACATCCTCGACTCGATCGAGCCTGTCGTGGAGCGCTGGCGCAGCGGCGGGAACTCGGCCCGCGACCTCCGCTTCGAGGACGACGCGGACGTCGAGATCGATCTGATGTGGGACACGAACTTCTCCGACGTCGATCTCTACGTCACCGAGCCCTCCGGCGAACAGGTCTGGTACTCACACACGAAGAGCAAGCAGGGCGGCGAGCTGCACGAGGACATCACCACGGGTTACGGCCCCGAGATCTACACGCTGCGCAATCCCGCGCCGGGCGACTATCGGATCGCCATCGACTACTACGGTGTCGACGACACGGACGTGAACTTCGACACGCTCGCGCATCTCATCGTCTATCAGCGCACGCGCTCGGGCGTCGAGCGGCAGGAGTACATCCTCGTGCTGTCGGCGGAGAAGGAACATCGCGCCGTGGCGACGATCCATGTCGGGCGCTAAAGCAGTCCCTTGAGCCGCTCGTAACCCGGGCGGCTCACCGGGATCTTCGCGCCGTCCTTGAGCACGGCCACGCGGCTGTCCTTCGCGTACGGCTCGACTTTGGCGAGGCTCTCCAGGTTCACGATGTAGCTGCGATGCACGCGGATGAAGCGCGTGGGGTCGAGCAGCGCCTCGAGCTCGCCGAGGGTTTGTTGTTTGATGTGACGCTGTCCGCGGGCGTAAACGTGCACGTAGTCGTCCTGCGCCTCGATGTAGTCGATGCGCTGGACGGGGATGACGTCGATGGCGCCGCCGTCGCGGAAGGCGATGCGCTGCAGCGGCTTCCTGATCGCCGCAGCCGAGTTGGCCGCCGGCGGCGCGCCGCGGTTCACCATGGCCTCGGCGTGCGCGATCACTTCCGCGAAACGCGCGGCCGTGTACGGCTTGAGCAGGTAATCGATGGCGTGCACTTCGAAGGCGCGGATGGCGTACTCGTCGTACGCAGTGACGAAAACGACGTGCGGTTTGCGATCGAGCAGCTCGAGCACATCGAAGCCGTCCAGCTTCGGCATCTGGATGTCGAGGAAGACGAGGTCGGGACGATGTTCGGCCACGGCCTTCACGGCCTCGTAGCCGTTCGCGCACTCCGCGACGACCGCGAACTGCGGATGATCGGCCAGGTACTCGCGCAGGATCGCGCGCGCCGGCTCTTCGTCGTCGACGATGATCGACGTAATCATGGGAGCCATAGTGTGACGCGAAACCGCGCCGGCTCATCGAGCACTTCGATGCGTCCGTCGAACATCTCCACTCTTCGCCGCGTGTTCGCGAGGCCGATGTTCTCGCCGCGCTGCTGCGGGCGATCGGGATCGCACGCGTTCTCGACGTCGAGGCGTACGCCGGCGCCATCGCGCCTCGCACCGATCTGCACGACGCCGCCGTCGAGCAGATGCGCAATGCCGTGCTTGATCGCGTTCTCGACCAGCGGCTGCAGGATCAGCGGCGGCACGCGATGCCCGCGAATGCCCTCCTCGACTTCCTGCACGAGCTCGAGTCGCGGACCGAATCGAATGCGCTCGATGGCCAGGTAGCTGGACACGAGCTCGAGCTCCTCACTGAGGGTCACGGTCTCGGCGCTGCCCGTGCGAAGGCTCTTGCGCAGGTATTCGGCGAGCAGCGTGGTCAGCGTGCGCGCCGTGGCGGGATTCGATCCGCACAAGGAGCTGATGGAGTTGAGGCTGTTGAAGAGAAAGTGCGGATCGAGCTGCGCCTTGAGCGCTTTCAGCTCGGCATCGCGCGCCAGCATGCGCACGTCGAGCTCGCGCTCCAGCCCCGCGAGCATGTAGTGAAACGCGACGGACAACAGATACAGCAGCACGCCGGTGACGAAGAACGCGGCAATGCGCTGCTTGCCCAGCTCCGTCCCGAGATACCGCGCCCACGTGCCCAGGGCCATCACCCAGACGCCGCTCAGCGCTACGGCCGCGAATGCATGCGACGCGATCAGCGCCGCGGTACCGCTGCGCTCGAGCGGCATCGCCCGCACGGGATACCACGCGGCCAGGCAGACGAACGCGTACGCGAGCATCGGCGGCACGATGAGCGTCAGCGCGAGCACGACGCCGCTGCGCTCGGGCTCCATCACCAGGAGCCCGAGCAACACCGCCAGCACGAGCCACCCGAGGAGGTAGAGCGCGAGGCGGGCGCGATTGGCGAGGATCGGATGCATAGCGTCGCTGGTTGCCGTGTTGCTGGTTGCTGGTTGCTGGTCACTTCGCGGCCGGCGATGCCTGACCTCGAACCAGCCACACGGCAACCAGCAACGTCTCTAGTTTTTCACCTCGATGCCGCCCATCACGGCCGTGCCGCGCACGTACAGCACCGGACCGGTGGTGCCGGCGACGTGCGTCGTTTTGTCGACGAACGCGCCCATCAGCGGCATCACGCTGGGGACGACGCGCCAGTGCGGCGGCACCCAGATCTCCACGCCGCCCCACAGCGCGAACGCGTCCACCGTGGCTTCGGCGCCGTCGTTCATGTGCGCGTTGCGAAGGTCGAGCTCCACGCCGCCCATGATGGCATTCGCGTCGCCGCCGCGGAACTCGGCAGCGGTGCTCTGCCGCTTCACCCCCGCGAGCATCGCGAAGGCGTGGACGTCCGAATCGGGATCCGTGTCATCGCCGCGCGTCGTGCGTCCGCGCCGCACCAGCGCGTCCCAGATCAGCTTCGCGCCGAGGATGGCGATGCCGATCGGGATCAGATCGCCGAGGTCGAGGTAGACCCAGTGCAGGCGCCGCAGCACGAGGACGGTGCCGATGATCATCAGGATCAACGGCCCCACTGTGTTCGACCGGCGGTTGAAAAGCTGCACGCCTCCGATGAGGATCAGCAGCGCGGGCCACCAGCGCGTGATGGGCTCGGACTCGACGATGCCGAGGTTGTCGAGCGTCCAGAGAATGCCGAGGGCCAGAATGCCGAAGCCGACGACCAGGCGCGGCGTGATGCGAATGGCGTTCGTGGTTTCACTGCTGCTGTTCACGGTTGTTCTCCTTTGTGATGCCGAGGAGCGCGTGGAGGACCATTCCCGCGCCGGCGATGACGACGCCGATCGGAAGCGCGTCGCGATAGGTCAGCCCGAAGAGCTCCAGCGATCCCACGAGCATCCACACGCCCACGGCGATGAGGATGTAGCCTCCGCTGCCGCGGCGCGTCTGCAGCGCGTCGGCTTCGTGTCCGAGTCCGAGGAAGATGAGGAGCAGGGGCCACCAGCGCCAGAGGTCGCGCGCGCTGGTGATGCCGGCGACGCCGACGGTCAGAAGCGCCAGTCCCGCCGCCAGCTTGCCCGCCGAGATGCGTTGTGTCGTTTCGTTCATGCCGCGAAAGTACGGCCGCGCGGCACGTTCGTCTCGCGTGCGTCGGTGAATGGCGGCGGATTACCGGTGAACGGCTACACCCACGGCTCGTCGGCGGTCGGACCGTAGATGGAGGGCAGTTTTCCGCCGGCCATGCGCACGTAGACCGAGAACTGCCCGCGATGATGGATCTGGTCGTGGAGCAGGAACCACAGCCAGTCGATGCGGGTGATGTCGCCCATCGTCTTCGGCCCGGTGAAGAAGTGCACGACTCCGTTCAGATCTTCCTCGGAGGCCGCGGCGATGACCTCGCGGAACTCCTGATGCGCTTTCTCCAGCATCGCCAGCAGGTCGTCCCACGATTCGGGCGGCGCGGGCGGCTTGCCGGTGACCTGCGTCGTCCCCTTCGCGAACTCGTCGTTCCACACTTTCGTGCCGAGGTAGCGCTCGAGGACGAAGATCCAGGCTACCTGCCGGGCGGAGTTGGATTTCTCGGCGGGCTTGAGATCGAGCTGGTCCTGCGGATACGCGCGAAGGACCTTCATCGTGACTTCGTGCTCGTGGTCGTAGTGCTCGAGGAAAAAGTCTTTGGCGGATTTCGGCATGGCTGGGAAAGGGTATCGCAAACGGGTTGGCGGTTGGCGGTTGGCGGTGAATGATCCACTGGTCCCTTACCGCTCCAGCGCCGCCCGCGCGGTCGTCGTCACCGCCGCCGCGTGAGCGGCCGGCGCGGGGACGAAGCCCACCCGCCCGTCCGCCATTTGCGCGCTGGGGTCGTCGACGCGGGACGGGGTCGCCGCGATCCACCACTCCAGCTGTTGCGGCGTGAGGTCGGGACGCTCCGAGAGCATGCGCGCGGCGATGCCGGAGATGATCGGGGCCGCGAACGAAGTGCCGCTGCGGAGGTTCGGGCGGCGGCCGCGATAGTGGTCCGACGCCGTGATGGTCGCGCTGAAGATGCCTTGTGCCGGCGCGAGCACCTCCACGCCGCCGCGGCAGGTGCCGTTCCACGAATGATTGTCCGCGGTCATGCCGCCGACCGTGATCACGCCTTCGATCTTGTGTCCGAGGAGTGCGGGGAAGCGGTCGATCGTGCCGGCGGGTCCGCAGCCGCCGTCCGTGTTGTTCGCCGCGACGACGAAGAGGAAGCGCTTCCCGTTCGGATCGGGATGTCCCTTCGCATCGACGCCTGCAATCATGTCGCGGATCTTCTGCTCCACCGCGGCGTACGACACCATGTCGCGCGCGCTCACGCCGCTCAGGCGCTCCAAAACCCAGCCGCTGATGTTCACCACCGCCGTGCGGAAGTTCGGCGAGGCGGGAGCCCACGCATGCGCGACGATCGCGTTCAGGCCGTCGAGGTAGGTGCGCGTCGTGGCCAGGCCGCGCTCGTTCATGACGCGGATGCTGACGATCGTCGCGTCCGGAGCCACGCCCACGTTCTTGCCGGCGGCGATCGAGGCCACGCCCGTGCCGTGCGATGCGGACGCGAGCTCCTCGATGTTTTCGAAGCACGGCGCGATGGCCTTGTTGTCGCTGATGCATTTCGAGCGGCCCAGGGGGATGGCCTGCGTTTCGTCGAAGCCGGCCACCACGCGCGACGCGCCGGAAGCCGTCGCGAACTCCGCGTGCGACGCGAGCACGCCCGTGTCCATCACGTAGATCACGCTGCCGGCGCCGCCGTTGCGGCGGTCGAAGTGTCCGTCCAGCACGCCGTCGACCTGATCGATCCGGTCGAGGTGCCAGAGCAGCGGCGCGTTGACGTCATCGCCGCAGCGATCGAGCTTGGAGACCGAGGTGAAGCCGTCGAGAGGAATCTCCGTCTCCACGCAGTTGGTGGAGGAGATCTGCGCCTTTGCGTTCGCGCCGAGGACGAGAAACGCAACAGCGAAAAGAAACCGCACGATGGACCGTGACAGGGGCTTCCTCACTTTTTGGACCTGTCCCGTTGGACGGCGGGACGACGTCACTCACGGTGCGCGAAAAAAAACCGGAAGGCAAGTTAATTTCTGGCGGCACGGCCGGCGGCGCAGGTTGGCGCAGCCTTCTTGTCACGTTGCCGTGACGAGGAAGCGTGTCAGCGGGTGCGATACCAATGAATGAGATCCGTCGTCGGCGGCTGCACGCCCAGCGCGCGAATCTTCATCGCCGCCTGCCCGCGGTGATACGTCGAGTGATTGGCGACGTGCTGCAGCTGATGCACGAGCCGCGTCGTGAACGGATCGCCTTTCATCGAGCGATAGGCGACGCCCGCCTGCAGCTCGTCGTCGCTCAAAGCGTCGATGAACGCGCGCCGCTCCGATTCGATGGCGCGCAGATTTTCGACGAGCACGTCGAGCGATCCCGTGCACCACGGCGGTTCGGCGTTCGGGCTCTCCCCTTTCCAGCGCCGCAGCCAGATCCACTCCGCCATGATGATGTGCGCCACGACGTCGCGCACCGACGCGCGCTGCTCGTCGTCGAGTGTGCGCATCGTGGCGATGATTTCTTCGTTGGCCCACTCGGTGTATGAGAAAAGGTTGCGAACGTCATCGAGTGTCATGAATCACCTCGCTCATCTTTTTCTGGCCGCCGGCACCGCCGACTCGCTCATCGGCAATCTTGCCGGCGATTTCGTCAAAGGTCCCCTCGGCAATCGCTTCCCGCCCGGCATCGAAGCGGGGATCATGCACCATCGCCGCATCGATGCATTTACAGATACACATCCAAGCGTCTCCGCGTTCAGGCGCGTGCTGATCCCCGAGCACGGCCACTACGCGCGCGTGATCGCGGACATGTTCCTCGATCACTTCCTGGCCCTGCGTTTCGAAGACTTCGCGCACGAGCCGCTGGATGATTTTCTGACGCGCACGTTCGCGACGATCGATCCGCACGAAGCGCAGCTGCCCGGCACGCTGCGCATGATCTATCCGCGCATCCGCGACGAGGGATGGCTGCAGTCGTATCGCGAGATCGAAGGCATTCACTTCGCGCTGCGGAACATCTCGCGGCGCTTCTCGCGGCGTCCGCGGCTGGAGACCGCGACACGCCATCTCACCGACTCGCGCCAGGAGCTGGAGCGCCGCTTCGACGAGTTCTTCCCGGAGGTCATGGAGTTTTCGTCACGAACGGCGGATGCTTCGACTCCTTGACGCAAGCCGTCTGCAGCGCATCCACCGAGCCCTCGCGCACGAACTCCGACAGCAGCGCATCCATGCACGCATCCGTCCCGCCGTGACTCCCCTCCGGCACGACCACGTGCAGCGCATGCTTCAGCGTCTTCGCCACTTCGTCGCCGAACTCCGGCGGCGTGACGGGATCGACTTCGCCGGACAGCAGCAGCGTCGGAATCGGCGAGCGCACCGGCTGCGTCGACGCCTTGTCGACCGCGGCGCGCGGCCACACGCGGCATGCGCCGAGCTGCTGATCGAGACGATAGGTGCCGAGGAGTGTGCCTTTCGCCGTGGCGCGAACGGCGGCTTCGTTCACGCGCGGGATGTCCTCCGCGCAAGTGACGCTGAGAAAGAATCCGAGCTCGATCGAGCGGATGTTGCGCGAGTAGTTGCGGGCCATGTCGGCGAGGCGCGTCCAGTCGCCGTTCGCCGCCGAGTGAATGACCAGCGGGAGCTGCGAGTACGCGCTCGGCGAATAGAGAAAGTTGCGAAAGGCCTCGCCGAAGAAGCCGCGGCGCAGCGTGTGGCCGTCGATCTCGATGCCGCGATCGGCGGCGGCGAGCATCTTCGCGAGATCGGCATCGAGGTCGGGATACGCGGCGCGACAGGCATCGTCGCGCTTGCAGATGGCCAGCACGCGCTGCAGCGAGCGGTCGGCGTACGGCGCGTAGTGCGACGGCATCGCGGCGGACGGCGGCACGACGCCGTCGAGAATCACCGCGCGGATGTTCTTCGGGTAGCGGCGCATGTACTCCTGCGCCACGCGCGTGCCGTACGACGTGCCGTACAGGGTGACGGTGCGGTAGCCGAGCGCTTTGCGGACGGTTTCGAGATCCTCGACGACGTGGCGCGTGGTGTAGCGCGTGAGGTCGGACGTCTTCGCCAGCTGGTCGCGGCACGCGGCCATGCGCGCGGGCTCGAAGAGATCGGCGAACGGATCGTCGGGCGGCTGCTCGCATTTCAGCGGATTCGATTTGCCGGTGCCGCGCGCGTCGACGAGGACGACGTCGCGGCCGATGTTGGTGAACGTCCCGCTGACGAACGAGGTCATGTTCGTCGCGCCCACGCCGGGACCGCCGGCCAGGATGAACAGCGCGTCGCTGCTCTTTTCCTTCGCCGGCAGCACGACGAAGTGCAGCGGCACGCCGTCGGACGCGCGGAACGTCCCGCCGCACTGCACCTTCACTTCCTGCACTTCGCATGGATAGAACGACACGGCCGCGGCGAAGAGAATGGCCAGCATGCGCCGATGCTAGCATCCGCGGCATGAAGAGCCTGCAGGAGACGTACGCGCCGAACAACCGCTGCTTCGGCTGCGGTCCCGCGAACGAGAAAGGGCTGCGCATCCGCAGTTTCGAGGATGGCGACGACCTGGTTTGCGAGTGGACGCCGGAGGCGCATCACGTGGCGTTCGAGGGCATCGTGAACGGCGGCATCATCGGCTCGCTCCTGGACTGCCACAGCAACTGGCGCGCGGCCACGCATCTCATGAAAACGCGCGGCGCTTCCGAGCTGCCGGCCACGGTGACGCTCGATTTTCACGTCACGCTGAAACGCCCGACGCCGATGGGTGTGCCGCTGCATCTGCGCGCGCGCGTCGTCGAGTCATCGGAAGATCGCGCGACGATCGAGGCGACGCTGGAGGCGAACGGCAGGATCACGGCGACATGTCGCGGGACGTTCGTGGCGGTGAAGGAAGGCCATCCCGCGTATTTCCGGTGGTGACGTAGGGCGGGCTTCAGCCCGCCCCCCGGACGGGC
>DATLBM010000426.1:0-7463 GCA_035526885.1 Thermoanaerobaculia bacterium
GGAGTTTAGCGAAACCCGTCGTCACGCCGGGCGAAAGGTGTACGATTCGCGAGTCCATCACCGGCCCGGCTTGTTCAAATGAACGGCGCCACACGATTTCCAGGGCGTACCACGCGCCTGCTCGTTTTATCCGCTCTGCTCCTCGCTCGAGTATCGGTGGCTCAAGAACCGGCATCACAACAATCGTTCGAGGGGACCCTGATCGTCGTGTGGGGTGATCCGCGGCCCGGCGATTCCGTGGCCGGAGAGATCCGCTACGCACTGGCATTGCCGAATGGCCACGTCATCGATCTCCAGATCAATGACCAGCAGAATGCAGCTCTGCTGCATTTCGGGGAACACGTCAGGGTCTCGGGTCACTTCGTTCCCAATCCACCGAATACGCCCGCCGGCGCCGCCGGAAGGATCGGCGTCGAAACCATCACCGGCACGCGAACGACAGCGGCGACACAAAGCGTCCTCGGGACGAAGAAGGTCATCTACCTCCTGGTCAAATTCTCCGACGATGCCGCCGTACCGCATCCGCCCGCGTTCTATACCAACTTGAATAACCCTGATACTCCGCCGGCGGGTGAAGTGTTCCCGACGACCGTCAATGCGTTTTTCAAGAAAACGTCCTGGAATCAGTTTTCCTGGATTGGCGACGTCGGTGGAGTGGGCGGGGTCGGCGCGCCGGGCGGCTGGCTCACGCTTCCCCATCCGAAGAGCTATTACGCACCATGCGGATTCAGCGCGTCCTGCGCCGCCTCGATGCTGGACGACCTGGGCGACGATGCAACCTCGCTCGGGAGAGCACAGGGGATCAACTTCGCGAACTATGACAACATCAACTTCGTATTGAGCAATGACCTGGATTGCTGTGCCTGGGGAGGCAATTACTACAGCGCCTTCGATAATAAGCGGTATGGCGCCACCTGGGAGCCTCCGTGGGGCCAGGAGACCGGCACGTACGCCCATGAAATGGGTCACAGCCTGGGTTTGCCTCACTCCGGCTGGGTCTACTCCGCATACGACAGCCCCTGGGACATGATGAGCACCCGCTATTCAGCGCAGGTCGTGCAATGCGGATCCTATCTGTCAAAAAACGACAATAAGACCGATCCCTTTTATTGCTCCGAGCCCGGCGATGGCTATATCGCTGCACACAAAGAGTATCTGGGCTGGATTCCTGCTGCGAATGTGGCCCTGTCGGACACCAGCTCGAGCACGACGGTCACACTGGAAGGCGGCGCGCTGCCGCTCGGCGCCGCTGCGAAAATCCTCAAGATCTGCGTCACTGGATTGCCGTGTAGCGGATCCGGCGCCCGCTACTTCACGGCCGAAGCCCGGGTCAAGGCATTGGGAGCGACTTCCCAGTACGACAATGCCATCCCCGGCGAGGGCGTGATCATTCACGACGTCCAGATCGGCCGGCCCCTGATTGGTGGCAGTTGTTTCTTCAATAATCAATCCGGATGGGCGGTGCCCATCGACGCCACTCCGGGCGACTATGACTCGGCCGCCTGTAACTACGGCGGCCGCATCTATCCGAACTACGCGCTCTACAACGCTCAGTGGAATCCGGGGCAGACCTATACGAACGGCTTCACCATCAGCGTCGTCAGCAGGTCCGGATCGACGTTCGTCGTCTCCACGACAGGGACACCCCCGCCGACGGTGACAGGAATCGCTCCCGCCGGCGGCAGTCTGGCGGGCGGCACGAACGTGACCATCACGGGAACGAATTTCACCGCCGGCTCGGTGGTCTCGTTCGGTGGCTCAGCTGCCACGAACGTCGTCGTCGTGAACGCAAACACGATCACCGCAACGTCGCCGGCTCATGACGCGGGCGCCGTCGACGTAGTCGTGACGAACCCGCTCGGACAGCGTCCGACGCTGACGAACGGCTTTCTCTTCACGAATGCTCCCATCATCACGACGCAGCCGGTGAGTCAGTCTGTCGCTTACCAGGGATCGGCGCCGCTAACGGTCGCTGCTTCGGGACCGCCGGCAATCACGTATCAGTGGTACGCCGGTATCGCTTCCGACACCTCGAGCCCGATCGGGGGAGCCACGTCCGCCAATTACAACACGCCTGAGCTGACCAGCAAGAAGCGGTACTGGGCTCGCGCGACCAACGCATCGGGTTTCGCCGATTCGAGCACGGCGACGATCGCGGTCCTGTTCACGGACAACACGCTGACCGCGGCCGCGGTCCTGAAGGCAGCGCATGTCAACGAGCTCCGCACGCGAATCGACGCGCTCCGCCTCAAATATGGTGGACTCGGCGCGTACGCGTACGCCACCGATCCCACGATCACGCCCGGCGTGACCGCCCTCAAGGCGCAGCACATCGTCGAGTTGCGTGCGGCGCTGGCGCCCGCGTACTTCAACGCCACCGGGACCACCGCGACCTATCCGACCGACCCGGCGCTCGCCGCGACCGCGGTCGTGAAAGCCGCGCATATCTCGGAATTGCGAGCACTCGTCCTTGCAATCGAGTGAGATCCGCGAGCGCTAGAGGCGCCGCAGGAGCGCGGGCAGTGCGTTCTTCGGAACTTCGCCCATCAGACATACCTGAATCCAGTTACGCTCGCGGAGATACGAGCTTGCGTGCGCGACGAGAAATCCGTCGCGCTCCAGCTCCGCGGCCGCGCGCATGGAATCGTCGACGGCGAGCGTGAGGACGTGCGGCGCGTTGCCGTCGAGAACGCGAGGCAGACGCGCGCGCAGCCAGGCGCCGGTGCGTGCAAGCTCCTCGTACCGCGCGGACCAGTCGACGCGTTGCATCGCGGCGTTGAGCGCGCGGATCAGATTCGAGGAATGCGTGAACGGCACGCCGTCGCGCGCGTAAAGGTCGAGATCGAGATAGCGCGCGCCGTTCGTCGGAAGCGCGGACTGATAGAAGACGAACGACAGCCCCGGATAGGACGCCAGCGCCTTCCCGCTCGCACCCGAGGCCAGCCATACGTTCGAGAGATCGAGCGGCACCGCGCCGATCGCGCTCACGCAATCCAGCGCCAGTTTCACGCCGCGCGCGTCGATCGCGTTGAGCATCCCCGTCGACGTCTCGCATGCACAGACCCATGCCCAGGTGAAGCCGTCCAGCGATCCGCGCTCGAGAGGCGCGCCCCAGGCGAAGCGGCGGTGCTCGAAGTCCAGTCCCGCGCGGCGCGCGTGATCGGCGAGGCGCTCGCCGAACTCGCCGTTGCTGTAGACGACGCCGCGTCCGCCGAGGAGCGCCAGCTGCGCCGCGACGACGTCGTTGGCGAGCGTGCCGCTGCCGAGCAGCACGGCGACGTTCGGAGCATTGGTCATCCCGCACAAGCGCGACTTCAAAAAGCGCAGCTCCTCGTCGAACGACGGCGATCGATGCGGAACCGGCGTCGTATGAAACGCCGCGACGACGTCGGGATGGATGGCCACGGGTCCGGCGGTGAGGTTGACCGCCTCGCCGGCTACCACGGGCGGCAGCGCGGCGATGGCGTGCGCGTGCTCGCGGAACTTCTCCACCGTCAGCACCATCGGCTGGAACGGCGCCTCCGCCGTTCCGACGAGCGGTCCGAACGGCTCGAACCCGAGGCGTCCGTAGAGCCGCAGCTGCCGCGTGGTGGCCGAGATCACGGCCGCGTCGACATGCTCCGCCTCCGCCCAATCCGTCAACGCGGCGAGCAGTCCCGGAAGCACACCGCGGTGCCGATGTTCGGGGAGGATGTTCAGCAATCGCACTTCGCACACGCGGCGTCCGCGCGGCAGATAGCGATCGAGATCGGGCAGTTTCCCATCGAGCGAGAACGGCCGGTGCGTGCGCAGCGCGAGGCTGCCCACCACGCGCTCGCCGTCGACCGCCACGACGTAGACGTTCTGGTCGTGAAAGCGGTCGACGTGCAGGTGATCGTCGTTCCGCGGGTGCTGCGGGATCTCCTCGACGAAGGCGCGGTAGTGCAGCGCATGGAGCTGTTCGAGCTCGCGGTTGCCGCGTGCGACGCGGAACGCCAATGAGGGCATGTGTCGTATTCTCGCTCAATCCCATGAGAAAGCGTTGGCTGTGCGCCGCCGCCGTGCTGCTCGCGATTGCGTGTCATCAGGAGAAAAAGGCCGACGCGCCGCAGCGCGTCGCCACCGTGCCTTCCGAGGCGGAGGCGCAGAAGTTCGCGCAGTCGTACATCGACGCGCTGTACAAGCCGAACATCGCGCGCCTGTCGCAGCTCGTCGACTGGGAGGCGCTGCTGGAGCACGCCACCGACGTCGAGGAGATGCGCTCGAAGTCGTGGCGCAAAGCGGTGGCCGCGGGCGCGATGAACACGCAGACCCGCCTCGCCGAGAACCTGGTGAAGAACATCAAGGACGGCGGCAGCGTCTCGGCCCTGCGCGTGCGCACGGTGAAGGGCGAGCGCAGAGCCATCATCCGCATCCTGCTTCCGGACGGATCGTTCAACTATTTCGAGATGCCGCTGGTGCGCGACGCCACCGGCTTCGTCCGCGCCCGCGACATCTACATCTACGCCTCGGGCGAATATTTTTCGGACATGCTCCGCCGGATGTTCCTGGTCGGCGCGGACTCGGATCCGAGCCCGTTCGAACGGCTCATGGGCACGAAGAAGAAGAACGTGATGGTGGAAGCCGCGCCGCGCGTGAAGGACATGACCGCGAAGATCCGCGCGGGCGACGGCAAAGGCGCCGTGGCCATCTACCGGTCGCTGCCCGAGGAGATGCGGCGCGAGAAGTCGATCATGCTGGTGTACGTCATGGCCGCGTCGAAAGTCGACGACGAGGCGCACGGCCGCGCGCTCGACGAGCTGCGCGCCGCGTTTCCCAACGATCGCGGCATCGAGATGATGTTCATCGACGCGAATCTCCTCCGCGGCCGCTACGACGAGGCCATCCGCATCGTCGACAAGGTGGAGCACTCGGTGGGCGGCGATCCGTACCTGGACGTGATCCGCGCGAACATCCGCGTGAAGGAAGGAAAGCTCGATGCGGCCGAGGCCTTCGCCGTGCGGGCCACCGAGCGCGATGAGGATCTGGAAGGCGCCTGGTGGGCGCTCGTGAACATCAATCTCGCGCAGAGGGATCACGCGGAGACCGCGCGCGCCCTGGCCTTCCTGCGCGACACGCTCGAGGTCGAGATCGATGACCTCTCCAAGTATCCGGATTACGCGGAGTTCGTGAAGTCGAAGGAGTACCGCCAGTTCATGGAGTGAGGAATTGCCGCATTCGCGGCCGCATTTCACTGCCCGGCTATGTTCGACAACCTTCAGGACAAGATGGACCGGGTCTTCAAGACCCTTCGCGGCGAAGCCACTCTCAATGAATGGCACATCGACAACGCGCTGAAAGAGATCCGCGTCGCGCTGCTCGAAGCGGACGTGCACTTCAAGACGGTCAAGGAGTTCGCCAACCGCGTTCGCGAGAAGGCGGTCGGCGGCGACGTATTGACCGCGTTCTCGCCGGCGCAGCAGGTCACCAAGATCGTCCGCGACGAGCTGCAGGGACTCCTCGGCGGCAACGAAGTCGGCCTCGCCCTCGTGGGCAGCCCCGCCGCGATCATGATGGTCGGCCTGCAGGGCTCCGGTAAAACGACCACCTCGGGCAAGCTGGCGATGCATCTCAAATCGCGCGGACGCCGCCCGCTGCTCGTGCCTTGCGACGTCTACCGTCCCGCCGCCATCGATCAGCTGCGCATCGTCGCGAACAACGTGAAAGTGCCGTTCTTCGAGATCGGCGACAACCGCAATCCCATCGAGATCGCCCGCCGCGCGATGGCCGAGGCCAAGACGCTGCTGTATGACACCGTCATCCTCGATACCGCCGGACGCCTGCACATCGACGACGAGTTGATGCAGGAGCTCCACACGATCCGCGACGACGTCCGTCCCTCGGAGATCCTCTTCGTCGCCGACGCGATGACCGGTCAGGACGCCGTGAAGTCGGCAAAAGAGTTCGACGACCGCCTCGGCGTCACGGGCATCGTGCTGACCAAGCTGGACGGCGATGCGCGCGGCGGCGCGGCGCTGTCGATCAAGTCGGTCGTGAACCGGCCGATCAAGTTCGTGGGCATCGGCGAGAAGCTCGCGGACCTCGACGTCTTCTATCCCGACCGCATGGCCCAGCGCATCCTGGGCATGGGCGACGTGCTCTCGCTCATCGAGAAGGTCGAGGCGGAGGTCGACAAGAAGGAAGCGGCGCGCCTCGCGGAGAAGGTCGCCAAGGACAAGTTCACGCTGGAAGACCTGCGCTCGCAGCTCCAGCAGGTGAAGAAAATGGGTCCGCTGTCCTCGCTGGTGAGCATGCTTCCCGGCGCGGGCAAGATCAGCGAGGACGACATCGACGAGAAGGCGGTCGTGCGCATGCAGGCCATCCTCGACTCGATGACGATCAAGGAGCGCGAGTTCCCGCAGATCATCAACGGCCACCGTAAGAAGCGCATCGCCAAGGGCTCGGGCACTTCGGTGCAGGAGATCAACCGTCTTCTGAAGCAGTACCTGCAGATGAAGAAGATGATGAGGACGTTCTCGAAGGGTTTCGGGGCGCGGAAGTTCGGCAAGATGATGAAGGGGTTACCGCCGGAGTTCATGCAGTAGCCGGCGCACGGCCGGCGGCGCTGATTGCCCAGGGCTCAGGCACCGTGTTCGCCTGATCCTGCAGTCGCGCGTACACTCTCCGGAGGAGGTCGCCACGCCATGATGATCTTCCTCGGGTCGCTCTGGCTCCCCATCCTCGTCTCCGCCGTCGTCGTCTTCCTCGCCAGCAACGTCATGCACATGCTGCTGCCGTTCTGGCACTACCCGGACTACAAGCGCCCTGACGACGACGCGCCGTTCGTCGAGGGGTCGCGCGCGCTGAAGCCGGGCATGTACATGTTCCCGCGCTTCGACTACAAGACCGCCTCGGCCGAGGAGCAGGCGGCGTGGGAGAAGGGGCCGTCGGGAATCATTTACCTCCGCAACCCCGCGAAGTTTTCTTTCGGAAAAACGCTCACGCTGTACTTTTTGTACTGCATCGTGGCGGGGATCTTCACCGCGTACATCTCGCACGAGACGATGCCCGCGGGCACGGCCTTCCGGCAGGTGCTGCAGGTGGCCGGGGCGACGGCAACGATCTTCTGGGCATTCGGCACGAACTTCAGCGACGCGATCTGGTACGGCAAGCCGTGGCGGGCGTCGATCAAGTACGCGGTCGACGGGCTGATCTACGGACTGCTGACGGGCGCCGTGTTCGCGTGGCTGTGGCCGCACTGACCCTCGACGCTACGTGCCGCGCTGGAAGGTCCCTCGACTTCGCTCGGGATGACACGGGCGCAGGTGTCATCCTGAGCCGCCGGAGCGTAGCGGAGGACGGTCGAAGGATCCCCCGCCTGCGGAGCGTGCACGGAGTTGCCGGCAGGGGGTCCCTCGACTTCGCTCGGGATGACACCGCGGATGACACCGGGGCCGAAGCGCGATCGGTCGACAGGCCGGGCTTCTTCCTGCATCATGTCCCGT
>DATLBM010000427.1:0-3164 GCA_035526885.1 Thermoanaerobaculia bacterium
GCACCGCTTTCTCCGCGCGCTTGATGTCGAACATCGCGACGTGCGGATCGCCGTCGGGCGCCTCGTCCTTCGTGATGTCGTTGAGCAGCTCGGTGAACGCGAGGAACGCGATCTTCATCCCGTTCACTTCGAAGATGCGCGGCAGATACGCCTCGTCGCGCGTGCGTCCCGAGCCGAGGAACGGAAGGCCGAGCAGGTCGAGGATGTCCATGCTCTCGCGGAAGCCGCGGCGACCCTGGTCGTAGACGTGGTTGTTCGCGAACGAGACCACGTCGACGCCCGCTCGCTGCAGCGCCTTGATCGAGATCGGCGGTGCGTTGAACTGGAACGCGCCCGTCCCGTTCGGCGCTTCGAGCGTGATCGGCGTCTCCACGTTCGCGAACGTCAGGTCGGCGGCCGCCAGATATTGCGACACGTTCTTGTAGAGCTCGTCATAGCCCTCGCAGTTGATCTCGGTCGCGTGGAGTGCGGCGCACTTCTGCACGCCGTCATGGAGAAGCACGTCGCCGACCGCGGCGATCGTCGCGCGCGCCTTCACCTTCGTGCGGCGCGGCGGATCGCCGAACGGACGGACCGGCGGCTGCGCGGCCGCGGCGTCGGCCGGCGGCAGCGTGGGTCGCGGCGCGGGCGTGAGGATCGGCATCGCGATCGCGGGAGGCGCGTCGGGAGGCGCCGCGTGTGGACAGCCGGCGAGCGCGACAAAGGCGAGCAGAGCGAAGAGCGCGCGAAGCCGCACGATTCTCATCATTGTATGCGTGCGCAGGGATCGCGCGGTTGCCGCACCGTGCGCGATGCCCAGGTGGACCGGGCATGAAGACGCTCGCCCGCACCTTCCTGCTGCTCGCGCTAACGGCTCTCGCTTCGGCCTGCGGCAGCGAATCGGATCGAAATGTCTCCACGGTCGTGATCGAGAACGGCGTCTGGGCCGAAGTCGTCCAGGGCGACACGCTCCGCGTCGAAGGCGACGTGATGACCGGCCACGACGGGGACATCCTCACGATCTCGCCCGCGCATGGAAGCGACGCCGTCGCGCGCGTGCGCCTTCCCTTTCCGTGGGCCCGCGAGATCCGCACGCGTGGTAACGCGGAGGTCGTGCTGAAGCCGATCCGCTTCGACCGGCTCGAGCTCGACGCGGCCGGCACGAGCCGCATCGAGGTGTCCGGCGTCGCGGCCCAGCTCGTGGTGCGCATGCGCGGGAACGCGCAGATCGAGGCGTCCGAGCTCGTCGCCGCGACGGCGAGCATCGACGGCTCCGGCAGCTCGAGCGCCGACATCACCGTGACCGTGAGCGTCGAAGGCACCCTCTCCGGAAATGCCGAGCTCGTGGTCGGCGGTGGCGGCAGCACCGCCGAGCTCTTCACGCAGGGCAGCGCCGACGTCACCGTCGAGTAGCGCCCCCTCTTCACCCTGAGACGGGATGCGGCCCGGGGCCGCACCGGGTTGCATGAAATGGGCGTCGTCGGTTCGCGGGACGACGGCGCCGGGCTTGGAAGTGCGGGCCAATCCAGTTTAGAAGTGGCCCGATCGTCAAAGGCCGACTTCGCTTGGCGGTTCTCTTTCGTGGGGAACCCCGCCCCTGAGACTGGCCCGCGTGGCTCTGATTAGCAGTTTGTGCCGAACCCGGGAAGTCACCGGGAAGGGCGAGTGGCAGTGTTCCCAATAACTAAGCCACGCACGATCACCTTGGAGGATGCATGGAGATCGTTGCGGAACGAGTGTGTGGAATCGATGTTCACAAAGAAGAAGTGACCGCGTGTCTTCTGACCGGCCATGCCGGTCAGAAGACGACGAAGCAGATTCGTCGCTTCCGGACCTTCACCAGGGACCTCGTTGCCATGGCCGAGTGGCTGAAGGCGAACGAGGTCACTCACGTCGGGATGGAGAGCACGGGGATCTACTGGCGCCCGATCTACGCCGTTCTCGAAGAGTTCACCGAGTTTGAACTCATCGTCGGGAACGCGCAGCACATGAAGTCAGTGCCCGGACGCAAGACGGACGTGAAGGATGCCGAGTGGATCGCGCTGTTGATTCGGAACGGGCTCGTGCGGAAGAGCTTTGTTCCGCCGCGCGACATTCGCGACCTCCGAGACTTCACTCGGTATCGTCGAACGCTCGTTCAAGCGCATGCGGCAGAGCGGAATCGGCTGCTGAAAGTACTCGAGATGGCCAACATCAAGCTGGGAAGCGTGGCATCGGACGTCTTCGGGAAGTCTGGAATGGCGATGCTGAACGCGATCGCAGATGGAAAGGCGAACGCCGAGGAGCTTGCCGGTTTGGCTCTTGGCGTCCTGCGGAAGAAGCGGGTCGCCTTAATTTCAGCGCTTGATGGACGCGTACGAGCCCACCATCGATTCCTTCTTCGTATTCAGCTCCAGCGCCTCGCGGAGATCGACGAGACGGTGGCTCAGTTGGACGCCTGCATCGAGGAGCGCGTGAAGCCGTACGAGGACCTGATCGTTCTCCTCTGCACGATTCCAGGCATGAAGCGCGTGTCTGCCGCTGCAATCCTTGCTGAGGTCGGGCCCGACATGGCGGTCTTCGAGACAGCCGATCGTCTCTCGGCATGGGGCGGGGTTGCGCCGGGAAACAACGAATCTGCCGGCAAGCACCGGCCGGAAAGCCGACGGAAGGGCAACGTCCACCTCTGCACTGCACTCGTCGAGGTCAGCCACGCCGCGCGGAACAAGAAGGACTCGTTTCTGCGCTCGTTCTACTGGCGCGTGAAGGTGCGACGTGGCGAGAAGCGCGCGATCGTCGCCCTCGCGCACAAGATTCTCGTGATCAGTTTTCACGTCCTTCAAGGACGGCAGCCCTACACGGAGCTCGGCGCGGCGTACCACGATCAGGCGAATCGCCGGCATGCGACTGCAGCCGCCTTGCGGCGGCTCCAGGGCCTCGGATACGACGTCACGCTGACCGAGAAGAAGGCCGCATGACACAACCTCACGAGGACGCGCACTTACACGATTCATTTCGTGGCAGCGAGGCGCGCCAGCGCCCAGTCGAAGGGCTGAACGAACAGCCCTTCGACTCGCTGCGCTCGCTCAGGGTGAAGAGGCCGAACCCTCGACTCGCTTCGCTCGCTCGGGGCGAACGGTTGAACGGGGGTGAACGGGCTATGGTTCTGCCGTGACTCTGGCGGAGCTGGCGACGCTCATCGACGA
>DATLBM010000428.1:0-4510 GCA_035526885.1 Thermoanaerobaculia bacterium
GAACGAGCCCATCTTCGATTTCTCCAATCAGCCCGCGTTCTATTTCTTCACCGACCGCCCGAACCCGACGCGCTTCTACCAGGTGCCGATCCTCTCGCCGCGCGCGTTTCAGGAGGAAACCATCCGCGCGCTGGAGCGCGCCAGGCCGAAGGTCGTGCTGCGCCGCTCCCCCGAGCTCTTCGATCAATTCGACGGCGTGACGAACGACCTGCGTGCGCAGGCGGTTTCCGCGTATCTCGACGACACGTACGCGTTCTATCGCAACGTGCGCGGCGTCGAGCTGTGGACGCGGCGCAGCGGCGCGAAGCCGCGCGCCATCGCGGATTACCTGCGGCTCATTCGCGTACCGGGCGAGAAAGAGCTCGTGGCCACGGGCGTGGCGCGCATGGTTTTCCCGGCCGTGGGCAGCGTGCGCGGCGTGGGCGATTCGTACTGGCAATCCGATCTCACCATTCACAATCCGTTTCGCGATCCGATGCGCGTGTCGTTGCGCTACGTCACGGGCGACGCGGGCATCGATCGGCGGCTGACGATCCAACCGCGGCAGACGCTGCGATGGGCGGACGTCGTGCGCACCGTCTTCGCGCGTCCGGACAGCGTGGGCACGCTCTGGCTGGAACATCGCGAAGGGCGCGCGCCCGTGGCGGTGATCAAAACGTCCGACGTCGCGCACGGCGCAAAGCCGTCGCTGGAGGCGCCGCTGACGCGGCTCGACTCCGCCACCGCCGCCACCGGCAGCGCGGAGCTGGCCATCATCGGTATCCCCGCGTCGACGACGTCCGGACGGCGCGTGAACGCCGGCGTGGTCAACATCGGGATCATCCCCGCCACGTTCCGCTTTTCCGCGCGCGCCGCCGACGGGCGCACGGTGGGACGCAGCGTCGAGCAGGGGGTGCCCGAGGATCAGGTGTGGCTGGTGAATGACCTGGAGGCGGCGCTGGGGGTGAGGCTCGACGAGTCGATCACCGTGCGCATCACCGTGATCGCCGGGACCGGCGTGGGGTTCGCGACGATCGTCGAGCAGAGCGGCGACTCCGAGTTCATCGCGGCGATCCCCGCGGAGCAGCAGTGATTCATTACCGCGTCGTGAACGGGTTGGCGGTTGGCGGTTGGCGGCTGGCGGACCCGCCCAACCCGGCGGACTGGCCTGCCGAAACGGTATCAACCGCCAACCGCCAACCGCCAACCGCCAACCATTTCTTCACCGCCGCCGAGCTGGACGTCGCCACCTCCTTCAAACTGCAGAAGCGCCGCGACGAGTGGCTGCTGTCGCGTTACGCGGCGAAGGCGTTGGCGTTGGAGTTGCGCATTGCGAACGATCCGCTGGCGATCGCGGTGGAGCGTCCCGTGCTCTTCGTCGAGGGGCAGCCCACGCCGTGGTTCGTCTCGCTCTCGCACTCCGCGCCGTACGCGGCGGCGGCGCTCTCGCGCCAGCCCGTGGGCATCGACGTGCAGGTCGTGCGCGAGATCGCGGAGGGATCGTCACACCTGTTCATGTCCGACGACGAAGCTGACGTGATGAAGCGCTGCGCGATCGCGCATCGCGCGCTGCATTTCTGGTGTGCGAAAGAGGCGGCGTGGAAGCGCCGCTCCGACGAGTTCCATACGATGAGGCAGTTGCCGCTGCGGCTCGTCGAAGAGCGCGCGGAGGGATTGCTCTTCGATCAGGTGGCCACGCGCCTGGCGGGCGACTACATCGTCGCCATCACCACTTAGCGAGCAGCGCCTTGGCCTCGTCCACGGCCGCTGCATCCTCGACCGGATACTGCGGATCGTTCGGATTGTTGACCACGCCGCGCAGGATCTGCTTCGCCTGCGCCTTCTTCCCCGAGTCATCCGACACCATCGCCTCGGCCAGAAAGACCATGGTCAGCTTGTTGTCCGGCGCGACGCGCAGCGACTCGTTGAGGAAGCGCAGCGCGTCCTTCTGCGAGGCCCAGCCCGTCACGAAGGGGATGCGCGGCGTCTGATCGTGCAGGCGGCCGAGGACGCGGGCGGGTGCGCCGCCCTCCATGCGCGGATCGGTGAGATGCGCGATGGTGGCCTCGCGGCGGATGCGGTCCGCGGCGCCCTGCCTGGCCGCGGCGAGCTTGCCGTACGCCAGCGCCCACTCGCCCCAGTTCACGGCGTCCCACAGAAAGACCTCGCCCGCGCCGGGAACCTTCTTCGCGGCGTCGGCGACCTGTTTCTCCGAAGACTTCGCCGTCATGCCCAGCTTTTTGTACGCGAGCGCGACTGCTTTCTCGCCCGCCACTTTCGCGGCGGCGTAGATCTGCTTTTTCTGCTCGTTGTTCGAGGTCGTGTACGCGCCTTTGTAGCGATACGCGCGCAGGAGCTTCCAGTGCGCCTCGAGATCGCTCCCGTCCGCGGCCACGGCTCGCTGATAGGCGGCGATGGCCGCATCGACATTGCCCGCTCTCGCGTGCGCGCCCTGCGCGCCTTCGGCACGCGCGGCGTAGTGGCGGTCTCCGTCCGCGAGCTGCGCCGAAAGCGGCAGCGCGAACAGCATCAGGACGACGGTGGCACGTGCGTTGAAGCTCATCCGGTTCATGCGAAAAGTGATTGTAGCCGCGTTGTTCGCACTGGCCGCGTGCCGCGGCGAGCCCGTGCCGCGCGACTACCAGAACGCGCCGCCGGACATGACGCACGCGCCGCAGAAGAAATCGGACACGCCCGCGGCCAACGGCATGGGCCAGCCCACGCCGCAGCCGTCCACGGGCGTCGAGGGAACGGCAGGCCCGTACGAGCCCGTGTCGACCGAGGGCGGCACGACCACGACGATGCCGGATACGCCCCCCGTCACGGCGACGACCACGACCACGCCCGCGACGACGACGACGTAGAATCCGCGCCCGTGCGCGTCGTCTTCTTCGGCACTCCCGGCTTCGCCGTCCCGGCGCTCGACGCGATTGCGCGCGAGCACGAGATCGCGCTGGTCGTCGCGCAACCCGACAAGCCCGCGGGTCGCGGGATGAAGATGCAGGCTCCCGCGGTGGCGTTGCGCGCGCGCGAGCTCGGGCTGCCGCTTCTTCAGCCTCCGAAGATTCGCAGCGAGGAGTTTCTCGCTGCGATTCGCGAAGTGCAGGCCGACGCGGGAATCGTCGTCGCGTACGGCAAGATCCTTCCGGCCGCACTGCTGGAGATCCCGAAGCACGGATTTCTGAACGTGCACGGCTCCATCCTTCCGCGCTGGCGCGGCGCTGCGCCGATCCAGCGGGCCATCGAGGCGGGCGACACGGTCACGGGCGTGACCATCATGCGCGTCGACGAGCAGCTCGATCACGGTCCCATGCTGCGCATCGAGACGACGGAGATCGGTCCCGACGAGCGCACGCCGCAACTCGCGGCGCGACTGGCGAAAATCGGCGGCGAGGCGCTGGCCGCGGTGCTGCGCGAAATGCCGGAAGGCATCGAGCAGGATCACGGGAAGGCCACGCATGCCGCGAAGATCGAGAAGAGCGAAGGCGTCATCACATTCGACGAGCCCGCGCAAAAAATCTACGACCGCTTCCGCGCATTCGATCCGTGGCCGGGCATTTCCTTTCGCGATCTCAAGCTCACGGACCTGCGTCCGTCATCCGGCTCGGCGAAGCCGCGCACGATTCTCGCGATCGACGACGCCGTCACAATCGCCTGCGGCGAAGGCGCGCTGCGCATCCTGGAGATGCAGCGTCCCGGCAAGCCGCGCACGCCCGCCGGCGCAGTCGCGCGCGGCCTGGGATGGAAAGCCGGCGATGTCCTCTGAGCGCGCCCGCGCGCTGCACCTGTTGCAACGCATCGAGCGCGAGCGGCTGTACGCATCGCTGCTTCTGATCGGCGAATCCGGCTTCGTGCGCACCCTCGTCCTGGGCGTGCTGCGCTGGCGCTCGCGCCTCGACTTCGTCATCGCCGAGCTGGCCAAGCGTCCGCTGAAGAAGCTCGATCCGCCCGTCGTCGACGTGTTGCGCGCCGGGCTCTATCAGCTGCTCTTCATGGACGTCGCGCAGTACGCGGCCGTGAGCGAGACCGTCGATCTCGCGCCGAAGCGCGCGCGCGGTTTCGTGAATGCGATCCTGCGCAGCGCCACGCGCGGCAACGTCCCCGAGCCGAGCGATCCCGCCACGAAACACGCGCATCCGCAATGGCTCTTCGATCGCTGGGCGCGGATGTACGGCGCGGAGCGCGCGGAGAAAATCGCCGCCGCGAATCAGGAGCTCTCGTATCCCGATGTTCTGGCGTTGTCGGACGCGACACCGGATGGCGTGCGATCGGAGCTCGTGCCCGATCTCTGGAAACTGCACGGCGGCACGGCCGATCTCGATCGCGAAAAGTTCTATCCGATGGACGAAGGCAGCGCCGTGATCGCGGCGATCGCACGCGCGTGCGGCGGCGACGTCCTCGATCTCGCCGCCGCTCCCGGCGGCAAGACCATCTACATGGAGCACCACGGCGCGCGCGTGATCTCGAACGACGTCTCCATCGCGCGACTGCGTCCGCTCGCGGGACGCAACACGCGAATCACCGTCAGCGA
>DATLBM010000429.1:0-8210 GCA_035526885.1 Thermoanaerobaculia bacterium
TGGCGCGGCGGGAGAGGACCACGCGGCGCGCGGCGGCCATGCTTGCCGCGGCGGGGCTGGCGGCGCCCGAGTGACGCCGGCGCTCTACGACTCCTCCAGCAGGATCGCCACATCCGATGTTGCCGTGATCCGCGCCACAAACGCATGCTGATGGACGGCAAGGAGGGCCATCATCTTCGGCAACGCCTTGACGATCGCGTCCGCCATCTGCGAGCCGGACAAGCTCCCGCTCGTGAAGACGAACGCGCGGACGCCCGCACCGAGGAGCGCCTGCTTTTCTTTGGGGCGGTGACGGATCCGCGTGTCTTTCGTCAGGACGATCCACCCCTGGTGCCCGACGACGGGCAGCCACGCCGTATCCAGCGTGCCCTGCGCGAAGTGATCGTTGTGCAATTCGACCGAGAGCCCTTCATCCTTGAAGCGCTGGCCGAGCGCACGTCCCATCGACGCGTCGATGAAGAAGACGTACCCGGACTCAGGCGGCTTCGTAGCGGAGGGCTTCCTCGATTTCGGCGAAGGGTCGATCGTAGTCCTCCGCCAGCTCCGTCAGTGAGTCGCCGGCCTTCCACCGCTCGTGCAGGACGGCGGTCGGGATCGAGGTGCCGGCGATCACCGGCCGGCCGAACGAAACCCTCGGATCGATCGACACGAGGCGTGGTGCGTCCTCGAGGCTCGGCCGCGTAAAGGGGTACAGCCGGACCGCGCCGCGTGCGTCCTTTTCGACGCGCGAGAGGTACAGACCGAGGACGCCTCGCATGCCGAGCTGCCCTCCTTTCGAGGCATCGACAAGCAGGCCGTCGCGATCCGCGTACAGATCGCGAGCGAGCACGGCCAGATCGAGCTGGGCGAGGGGATACGAGACGTCCGGATACTGCCGCCGCAGCTCCGCGACGGCCGCGCGGATCCGCTGCAGCGACAGCCGATGCTGCTCGCGAAGGCCTTTGAGCACGAAGGCCTCGACGAGACTCCAGAAGGACATCTGTGCGCCTTCATGATCCGCGGGCGCGATGACGCCGGTGCGAAACCACGTGCCGAGGGTCGAGACATTCAGGCCGAGGTAGTGCGCCGCTTCGACCAGCGGGTATGCCGCCAGCGAGCGCGGGTCCTGCCCGTCATAGATGTCTCTTACCGTCTGCCGAGTCGTGATGATGCCTTCCTCGTCGACGATAACACGTCCACGCGACCGCCTGCTTCCTTGCCGCCTATGCCGTCGCCGTCCGGATCTCGCTCAGCGCCATCTCCAGCGCCGCGGTCTTGAGCTGCTCCTGTTCCGTCAGCTCCTCCACCTCGGCGTGACGGAGCGCCGCCGCGCGGAGCTCGCGTTGTCCGTAGATGCACGACCAGATCAGGAACACGTCCTCGAACGCCACCCAGCCCGCGTGCTCGAGGAAGCGCCACCACTCCGGGTTCGTCACGCCGTACACCGACTCCGGCCAGAACACGCCGCGCGCGAAGTGATCCGCGGCCACGACCACCGTCGCCGTGAGGATCACCTTCCAGTCGAGATAGAACGCCAGGAAGGCCAGCGAGCCGAATACGTGAAAGTGCGTTTCGATCCGGCCGCCCGTGAGATGGATGAGCAGCGCCGACGAGAGCATCTGCGACGCCGCGATCACGTGCCGCGTCAGCGGCGCGGCGGGCCGGAGCCAGGCCATCAGCAGCGGCAGGAGCGTGATCCCCGCGCCGGCCAGGATGGCCACCCACACGTGCATGTGCAGGACCTTGTCCTTCCCCGCCCACGCGTACGGCGACACGGCGTACGCCGCGCCGATGCACGCCACGTACTGCACCACCAGCAGCACGGCGAACATGCGGCTGACCATGACGGATCGCTTCGTGTTCTGCTCTTCGTGCAGTTCCTCGGCACGGACGGCGACGTTGGCGTTCATCGGGTCTCTCCTAGCCTGGTGGACGTCGTAGTAGTGATGGCGCAGCCGAACACGGGGTGCGATCCCTCGCCGCTCCGTGTGTTGGCGATGCGGAGGATATCGGCGCGGCCACGGTTCAGGCCCGCGTGTCCGCGCAGCGAGGTCACGCCGCCGGCGAAACGCAGCCGCCCTTCTCCGTCGTAGAGGAACGTCTGTCCCGAGGTGAAGCCGCCGAAGACGCGCGCCTGGGCACCGTCGGCGTCGAGCATCACGCGCGCCCTGCGCACTCGCGTCGCCGCGTTATACACGGCGGTCCGCTCCCACGCCGCGGCCATCTCGTGCGGACGGTAGACGAGGATGGTCGTCTGCACATCGCGCGGCGCCTTCTCCACGACCTCGGCCAGCTCCTGCACGCTGGCCCGGCTGCACGAACAGTGCGGATGGACGAGCATCACCAGCGACCAGGTGCCGGGTGTGCGCGCGACCGAAGTCGCGGCCGGCCAGGCACGCGGCGCGGAGGCGGGCAGTCCCGGCGTGGTCTCGAAGCGGCGGATGGCCTCGTACGCCGCGGCGATCGTGGTCACCCACAGCGCGGCGGCGGCGATCATCGACAGGATGAGCAGACGGCGTTTCATTTCTTCCTCAGCGCGTCGAGCGGGGAGATGAGTTGCTGGTCTTTTTCGAACTTGATCCGGCTGCTCGTGAGCAGCTCGATCCGTTCGCCGAGGGGCAACGCGTAAAACTCGGTTGGAGGCAGTTTCGCCACACGTCCGTCCGGGTAGCTGATCGTCGCTACGTCGAAATTCATCGAGCAGCCCCTTACTGATTTGGAGTCCGTTGGATGCGCGCAGTGTAGGGGCGCACCGACAGCGACGCAAGAGATAAGTGCTTGTGCCCTCAGGCCTTATCGCTGGATGGAAGGATGGGCGTCACTCGCTGCCCGACGGGGACTCGACACGAAGCCGCGCGTGAATCGAAGGGAGTCGACCGAGCGTCGCGTGTGAGTCGCGCCGAGTTGGTGGCCAGTCGCGTGCGAGGACGACCGTAGTCGCGGAACCTCTCGGTGAACCCGAGCCTATGGAGCACTAAGGGTGACTTCGCCGGCCATGAAGGTAGCTTCGACCGAACCTTCAGGTGACTTCGACCGAACCTTCAGGCGACTTCACTTCGACATTTGAAAAGGTCACTCGCGACATTTAAAGAGGACTTTGAAGTGATTGCGCATCACTGCGCCGCGCTACGCCGCCGTGTGCCGATCGACGACCACGCCCCCAACCCTCCCTCGTTGAACGCGCGGATGCGGAAGACGGAGCGCGAGCCCGGCGTCAGCGAAACGCGGTAGGTGAGCGTCCAGGCCGGGAGCAGCGCGATTTCCGTCCACGCTCCTTCGTCGGTGCGCGCTTCGAGGCGGTAGCCGTCGACCGGTTGCGGAGGTGCGGTCCACGAGAGCGTGTCGCCGGACAGCGTCAGGTGCGGCGCGGATGGGCGGCGCGGGAGTGGTGCGGAAGCGATCACGCGCAGCATCACGCGCCTCGTGTCGTCGTAGAGCGAGGACTCCGCGTACGCGACGTCGCCGTTCGGAAGCGGAGCGATCGTGCCGCCGGTGAACGTGGTGAACGTGCCGACGGTCAGTGGCGAAGTGGCCGTGCCGTCGTGGCGGAGGAATGCGAGCTCGTTCGACCACAGGATCGCGGCGGCGCCGGCAATCGGTTTGATCACGAACTGCGACGCCTCGCCCGCGGCGAGCCGGATCACGCGCGGATCCGCGACCGCGCCGGAAGCGGCGATCTGCGCCGCCATCACGCCGTCGCCGCTCACCCACGTCACGATCCACTGCCTGCCGTCCCAGCCGACGCCCGGCGTCTGCAGCGCCTGGTCGTTGCGCGCGAACGTGATCGGTGTCGTGTCGATCGGGTTCAGGTCCGCGTCGAGGCGAACCACCGACAGGCCGACGACCGTCGGGTAGTGATTCACGTACGCCGTGTCGATGCGCGCGGTGATCAGGCTTCCGTCGCTGCCCGTCGCGTACACGCGCGGCTGGCCCGCGACGGCCGGAAGCCGGCGATCCCACAGGATCGTGCCGGACGGCGTCATGCGCGCGATCTGCTGATCGCCGTGGAAGAGCAGGTAGTCGTTCCCCGCGCCGAGGATGCGTTGCGGGAGGAATGGCAGCGCAATCGGTTCGCCGATCCAGTTCCCCTCGGCATCGAGCCGCCGCAGGAACTGCCCGCTCGCGCTCGCGACCCACAGCAGGAACTCCTGTCCGTTCCCGGCGACGAGCACGTTCACGTAGTCCTCGGCGCCGGCCGCGTACACCGCGCGCTCCGTCCAGCTTCCATCCGTCGCGCGGAAGCCGGCGTGGACCGACGTGCGGCCGCTGTCCTGCTCGCGCCACACCACGAGTGCGCCGCGCGGCGACGACTCCATGCCGATCAGTTCCTGCTCCATCGCCGCGTACGACACTGCCACGGAAGTCGATGCATCGAACGGCACGGGACCGGCGTGGATGACGTCGCCGTAGCGATTGGTCGTCCACGCGGCGAGCACGCGTCCATCGATCACGCCGAGGGAGGACTGGTACGCGCGACGCTCATCGCGGCGCTCGATCACGCGCGCGTCCGCGTCGAGTTGCACGACCTGCAACGCGGCCTGCTCCTCGAGGTGGAAGTCGCGCGTGTAAGCGACGAGCCACTTCGCTCCGTTCCACACGACCGAGGGATTGGCGCGGAAGGGCTGATCGAGCTCCACGGCCGCACCGGCTGCGCCGTCGGGCTCGATCACGCGCGCGACCGCGGGCATGCACAGACTCTCGGGCGCGCAGGCGGTGACGCCGAGGTAGCGCCGGCCGTCGGTGGCGATGGCCACGCCGGCGCCGTACGCATTGAAGATGCTCCGCGAACGCAGTGCGCCCTGCGCATCGAAGAAGAGGAACTGCGGATCGATGATCTTCGGCACGAGCGCGGCGAACGAGTCGCCGTTGCTGGCGATGGCGACCGGTCGGTCCGCGGCGATGCCGAGGGATCGCGGCGCGGATTCGAGCGGACGCCCGTCGCGATCGAGAAGCAGCGCGTGCAGGCCGTATTCGTTCGTGGGAACGATGGCCTTCGTGAAGAGCAGCAGCACGTTGCGGCCGTTGAAGGCGATGCGTGGACCACCGCCGTCGGTGATGCGGAACGCGTCGCCGCGCGGCTCGCCGTTCGGATCGAAGGTCTGCGCCCGCACACCGCCGGCATACACGGGCGACTGCGTGACGACGAGAAATCCGGAGCCGTTCCACACGACGTCGTATGAGCCCTCGCCCACCACGCGGCTCATGGTGAAGCGGCCGTTGACGAGGCGGGACATGCGCACGCTGGTGCCGTAGCTCCAGAACACGACGGGCTCGCGGCCGTTGGAGAGCAGGCGCGGATCGGAGCCGCGCGCGGTGCCGTAGCGGGTGGCGGTGAGCGGGAACGGTTCGCCGAGGTGGGTGGGCTGGGCGAGCGCCGTGAGGGAGAGAACGACGAGTACCGCAAAGGCGCAGACTCGCGCGGGCATGGCCGAAAGGGTAGCACCAAATAACGTTCGGTCGTGTTACACGGCGGGCCGTCCCGTCGCCGCACGCCACGCCTGCAGAGCTTCCACCCACTCGCGTGCCGCCTCCGCGGACTGCGCGAGCTTTCCGTCGGGGAAGATGCGCGGCAGAACTTCAGAACGGTTCGCGCGCAGCCACGCCAGCGGCTCGTCGAGATACGGACGCCACTCCGGCTGCCCGGACTTCGGCACGTACACCTGCGAGGCGATCCGGCCTTCGGCATCGATGACGTACGTCGACGTCGCGTCCCAGCCGGGGAAGCCGATCAGGCGCGAGAAGTCGTTGTCCTCGTGCACGCGCGCGACGACTTCGTTGCCGCGCACCTCCACGGAATCGACGCGATGGCGCGCGTGCAGCGCGTAGTCCCACTCCAGCATGGCGATGCTGGTGGCGCGATCGAGACCCGCGCCTTTGCGCTCGCCGAACCAGAGTCGATAGTCGGGAGCGAGCGTGCGCGACGCCTCGTCGAGCGAGGCCGCATCGAGATAGCGCTGCATCGCATTCGCGGCCGTCGAGGATGAGCTCCCGCGCAGACCCGTCAGCGACGCCTGCGCGAGCACGTGTCCGCGGATGATGAAGCGCAGCTTCCGCCACGTCATCGGCGTGCCGGCGTCGTCGATCGGATCGAGGTCGAGCGCGTAGACGGTGAAGCGGTACTTGTGCGGCGGGCCTTCCGGCGGACACGGTCCGTCGTAACGCCGCCGCAGAAAGTCGTTGTACGCGTGGCGCCCTCCCTCGGCCAGATCGGGCTCCGCGGCGCCGGCATTCCCGGCGATCGACGTCGTCGTCGCGGGGATGTTGTACGCGACCCAGTGAATGAACCCGTCGCCGCCCCGCGCCTCGTAGTCGTCGCAGATCAGCGCATAGCTCTTCGTCCCCGCCGGCGCGTCGCTCCACTGCAGCGCGGGCGACGCATTCGCGCCATGACAATCGAGTCCGTTCAACACCGTGCTGTCCGCGAGCGTCGCGCCTTCGGTGAAGGAAGTGCTCGACAAGCGGAACGCGCTCGGCGCGGTGGTCGTGTGGGCGCACGCGGCGAGGAGGAAGATGGCGGCGATAGCTGTGCGGTTCATGGGAGCGGTCATGGTATCCCGGCTCATCGCGACTCGAACACCCAGTACGTGAACCCCATCCGATTCGCCGAGGAGTGCTGGATCGGCGAAACGACGGCCAGGGTGCCGTCGCGCAGGAAGGCCACGGGGAGATATTCGCCGGCGGGGTCGTTGTGCTCCGAGTTGTCTTTCTTGTCTACGCGTTTGCTGTCGGCGGGCTGCGGCTCGGCGACCGTGATGCGCGGCTGCGCCTCGCCCGAGGCGTCGATCCGCGCGAGATGCCACTGTAGATCGGGACCGGTCTCGGACGATGCCGTGAACCACGTCGCCGCGAGATCTCCTTCTCCGCGCGCGACGAGGTACGGGAAGAAGGACATTTGCGGCATGTCCAGGACGCGCCAGGTCGTCCAGGTCTGGCCGCGATCCGAGGAGCGCGCCAGCGAGACGCCGCGCTTGTCGGCCCAGAAGGAATAGAGGTTGCCGCGCGCGTCCCACGCCAGCGGCTCGACCCAGCGCGGCGTGGCGTCGGACTCGAAGTCGGGATTCCAGTCGCGCTCACCGGGCGCCGCGTGTTTGCTCCACGTCGCGCCGCCGTCGGTGCTGATCGCGATCAGGTCCAGCCCTTCGTCGTACTTGTTGCCCGAGGCGGAGAGCGGCGTGATGCGCGCCGCGAGCTCGCCTTTGGGGCCGATGGCGAGATGACTGGAGCCGCCGTGGTCGTCAATGCGCGTGCGCGCGGACCACGTCGCGCCGCGATCGCGGCTGGTCACGTGCGACACGCCGCTGCCGTCGTTCCAGATCAGGTGCGCGGTGCCGTCCGGCGCGACCTCGATCCACGGCCGGTCGTCGAAGCGGGTCTTCGAGACGGTCGTCCACTGCCAGCTCGCGCCTGCGTCGCGGCTGGCGCCGACGGCGATCTGTACGCCTTCGTCTTTCTCTCGGTCGTACAGCATGGAGACGAAGTACAGCGTGCCGTCGGGCGCGACGGCCAGGTCGACGTCGGAGTTGCCCGCGGCGTCCGGACCGACGTCGACGCGACTCCACGTCGCACCGTGATCCCCGCTCTTCCACAGCGTCGGATGCGGCGTGCCGTAGCCCGCGACGAAGAGCGTGCCGTCGGGATGCTCGACCAGCATCGGCTCGCGCGCCACGAGGTCGATGTGCTCGACGCGCTGCACGCGCACGAGCTCCGTCACGCGCGTCGGATGCACGGAAGCACACCCGGCGAGGAGTGCCAGCACCAGCAGTTTCCGCATGCAGAGATTGTATGCAGCAAATGTGGCAACGGGCTTTCAGCCCGTCGCAAGGCTGGTGACGATTGCACATGGCCACTGTGGCGCCCGACCGAACGCGGAGTCCACACGTCACTGGCCGGCCGGACACGGCGGCCGACATTCCCTCCATTGGAGGCTTCTATGCTGACCGTCGAGCAACCAGGACCGGCATCGCTCCTTCTCAGTCTCATCGTGTTGTTCACCAGCATCGCGCCTGCATCCGCGGGGATCAAGGGCGGGCGCGGCACCAATGGCCAGCACACCCGGCCCTTTTACATCGTCGCTCACAACCCCAACCAGCTATGGGACGTAGATGCCGCATTGGCCGCTGGCGCGAATGCTCTCGAGCCGGACATCATGAAGTTCAGCGATGACGCCATGGTGGCGAATAGCGAACAACATGTGAACTGGCATGCCGGTCCCTCCGGGCTGTTCGTCTACC
>DATLBM010000430.1:0-3099 GCA_035526885.1 Thermoanaerobaculia bacterium
TCCTTGTTCGTCAGCCGCGGCAATCACCTCGGCATCGCGCACCGATCCGCCGGGCTGCACAACCGCGCGCGCTCCTGCCTTCGCGACCGCATCGAGTCCATCGCGGAACGGGAAGAAGGCATCGGACGCGGCAACGGAACCGGCCAGCGACCGATCCGCCGCGTGCGCTTTCATGACAGCAACGTTGACTGCATCGACACGACTCATTTGCCCGGCGCCGACCGCGAGCGTCCGCCGCGCATCGGTGAAGATCACCGTGTTCGACTTGACGTGCGCGCACACACGCCAGGCGAAGCGCAGCGCTTCCCATTCGTCGGACGTCGGCTGCCGCTTCGTGACAACACGGATCCCATCGGGCAACGCGTCCGCAGTCCAGGGGTGCTGCGCCTCGCCGACGACATCCCGCTCCTGCATCAGCATCGCGCCGAGGATCGAACGATAGTCGACGCCGCTCGTCCTGAACGGCGCCGCGTCGAGGATGACGACCCGCATGTTGGCCTTGCGCGCGAGGATCGGCTTTGCATCGTCGTCCAGCGAGGGGGCGATCACCGCCTCGATGAACGTGGACACAATCGCCTCGGCGGTCGGGGCGTCGATCGGGCGATTGAGAGCGACGATGCCGCCGAAGGCCGCGAGGCTGTCTGCGTCGCGGGCGCGAACGTACGCGTCCGCTGGCGAGTTGCCGGTTGCCGCACCGCACGGATTGGTGTGCTTGATGACGACGGCGGCCGGCTCACTGAACTCGAGTGCGATGCGCGCGGCCGCGTCGAGGTCGAGGAGGTTCGTGTACGAGAGTTCCTTGCCTTGCACGATCAGCGGGTTGGCGAAGCCGCCCACGGCATCGGCCCCGCGATACCACGCCGCCTTCTGATGCGGATTCTCGCCGTACCTGAGATCGCGGATCTTGTCGAGCGCAAGCACGACCTGGGTGTCATCGCTGGTGACCGCTGCTGCCCCGTCGCTCGTTTTGCGGCGGAAGTTGTCGCCTTCCACGACGACGGTGCTCAGCGTCGCCGAGATTGCGGTGTCGTATGCCGCGGTGTGCGCGAGCGCTTTTCGCATGAGCTCGAAACGGAATGCGACGGTCGGCGTACTGTCGAGCGCGGCCAGCAGCGTCGGATAGTCGGCGGGCTCGACCGCGATCAGTACGTCGCGAAAATTCTTTGCCGCCGCGCGCACCATGCTGGGTCCGCCGATATCGATCTGCTCGACGAGTTCGTCGAACGTGACTCCTGCCTTCCGCGCCGTCTCGGCAAAGGGATAGAGGTTTACGACGACGACGTCGACGAGCACGATGCCGTGGGCTGCGGCAGAGGTGAGATCGTTCGGGTGATCCCGACGTGCGAGGATGCCGCCGTGGATTTTCGGGTGCAGCGTCTTGACGCGACCATCCATCATCTCGGGGAAGCCGGTGACGTCGGAGACGCTCGTGACCGCGAGTGCTGCGTCAGTGAGCGCCTTCGCGGTGCCGCCAGTGGAAATGAGATCGTAGCCGCGCGCGACGAGTCCGCGCGCGAGATCGATCAGTCCGGTTTTGTCGGAAACGCTCAGCAGGGCTCTTGGCATAAGTCGGGAAGTCCGTTATTATCTCTGCCGACGCCGGGCGGGCCTGGCGCCGTAAGGGAAAGGCCGCACAAGGCGGCCTTTTTTTTTGGGTCAGTGACGCGAGACCGCGTCCGTAATACAGGAAGAGAACGATGCGCATCACAGGCAAGGTCAAGTGGTTCAACAACGCCAAGGGCTACGGTTTCATCGAGCGTGACGGAGGCAGTGATGTCTTCGTCCACTACTCGGCTATTCAGGGCGACGGGTTCCGTTCGCTTGAGGAAGGCCAGGCGGTGGAGTTCGAGATCGTTGACGGCCCCAAAGGCCCGCAGGCCGGCAACGTCACTAAGATCTAGCCACAAACATAGGGCAGGGGGATCGACCTCCTGCCCTATTCATCGTCTCTCGCGCCTTTCAGCCCACGCGCCGTAAAGCTCACCTTCCCGTCCTTCACCGCCACACGAAACGCGACTTCCGACGGACCGTTCTGGCGGATTTTTCGGACCTGCGTCTTCACCAGCTCGGCGAATTTATGGAACGGCGGCGCGTCCTCGCCGACGTCCCGTCGCGCTTCGGCGAGAGATTCGTACAACTCGGTGAGCTTGTCGATTTCGCGAACCGGATCGCGGAAGGACGAGACGTGGAGGATGCGATCCTCAGGCCCCTTCTTCTCCGGCTCCCGCGTCGAGCGTTGTTTCGCAAACGGTCCGGGCCGCCCTTCTTCACGCGCACGCAGACCGCGATCCCACAGATCGACGAACGCGGCGAAGCGCGACTGCAGAGTGAGAAAACGGAAACGGTCGCCGGTGTTCACGATGTGGGCGCGGTCGTACTGCTTGACGAGCGCCTCGACGCGGGCGCGCGTCTCCCACGGCGGTTTCGGCAGCCGGCCGGAGAAGAACATGTTGTATTCGGCTTCGAGCTGCTTGAGATCGGTTTCGAGCCGCTGCAGATCGCGATCGATGGTCGATGGAGGCACGGCCAGCTACCGTGGAATCAGAAACCACACGAGCGGAAGCCACAGCTCGCGGGCGTAAGGGACCGGGCGGTCGTCGATGAGGACCTCGGTCGCATCCGAACCGCCGACGATCTGAAAGAGATCGCGCAGCTTCACGGCGTCGCTCGACCAGAATCGAGCGCGATAGCGCAACGCCCGTCCGGCGCCGGTCTCACGAAATTCCGCCGACGCGCGCGCCAGCGCGAGCGCCTCGTCGAACCGCGGGATGTCGAGAGCGGGAAACACCAGCGTGATCGAAAACGGCCGCGGTCGTTCGCCGAACAACGCATCGTGCAGATCCGGATCGAGTGCAGCGAGCTCCTCGTTCGTCGGCTGCTCGGGAAGCTCGGCGTACGGCCAGAACCGTTCGAGCGGGCGGTATTTCGGCGGATCCGATGTCATCTGAGTGAGGTGTTAGCATAGCATCGCGATTTCAGATTGTCGTGTAATGGCCGACTTTCACGTCATTCCTTCCATCGAACAGCTTAGGCAGCGGCCCGCCGTGCGCGCGCTCGAAGCGCAATTTGGTGCAGAGCCGACGCTGAATGCGCTGCGCG
>DATLBM010000431.1:0-4063 GCA_035526885.1 Thermoanaerobaculia bacterium
GTCGTACGACGGAATCATCACTGTTGAGCCTGGAAAGCGTGGTGTGCAACCCTGCATTCGTGGCATGCGCATCACGGTCTACGACGTCTTGTCGTACCTTGCTTCAGGAATGACGGAAAAGGAAGTGCTCGCTGACTTTCCGTATCTCACACGAGAAGACGTCCTCGCGTGCCTCAGCTACGCGGCTGAACGCGAGCACCGCATGCTGGTAGCGAACGAGTGAAGCTGCTTTTCGACCATCACTTGTCGCCGTCGTTGGTCGATCGTCTCGCGGATCTGTTTCCCTCGTCCGAGCACGTCTGGAATGTTCAATTGCATAACATGCCGGATGAAGTGGTGTGGCAGTACGCCCGGGACCAGGACTTCACTATCGTGTCAAAGGACGCGGATTTTTCTGAAATTTCGATGCAACTTGGGTATCCACCCAAACTGATTTGGCTAAAGATCGACAACTGGTCTACTGACCAGGTCGAGCAGCTAATTCGTTCACGATACTCGCGTATTGTTGAACTCCCCGGTGCCACGGATCGCGGCATTCTCGCTCTGTTCAAGAGCGCGGCGGGCTAACCTTTCGTTCACGACGAGCCGCGATGGGAGCACGATCGACGTAAGGACCGCGCCGCAAAGCAAAGCCGTTCCATCAGATAGACTCCCCGCCGCATGGAAGCTTTGGAAACCCGTCTCGACCCTGCAGCGGATGACTTCAAAGGCAACGCGGAGCGCATCCAGTCGCTCGTCGACGAGTTGCAATCGCGCATCGAGAACACGAAACAGGGCGGCGGCGAAAAGTATCTGGCGCGGCATCGCGAGCAGGGGAAGATGCCGGTGCGCGAGCGCATCGCGGCGCTGCTCGATCCGCACACGCCGTTCCTCGAGCTCTCGCCGCTGGCCGCGAACGGCATGTACGAGAAAGAGGCGCCGGCCGCGGGCATCGTGACCGGCGTCGGACGCGTGCACGGTCGCGAGTGTCTGATCATCGCCAACGACGCCACCGTGAACGGCGGCACGTACCTGCCGGTCACCGTCAAGAAACACCTCCGCGCGCAGGAGGTGGCGATGCAGAACAGCCTCCCGTGCATCTACCTCGTCGACTCCGGCGGCGCGTTCCTGCCGTTGCAGGCGGACGTCTTTCCGGACCGCGAGCACTTCGGCCGCATCTTCTACAACCAGGCCGTGATGTCGGCGGCGGAGATCCCGCAGATCTCGGCGGTCATGGGCTCATGCACCGCGGGCGGCGCGTACGTGCCCGCGATGTCCGACGAGGCCGTGATCGTCAAGGACACCGGCACGATCTTCCTCGGCGGACCGCCGCTGGTGAAGGCGGCCACGGGCGAGGAAGTGACCGCGGAAGAACTGGGCGGGGCCGACGTGCACACGCGCATCAGCGGCGTGGCGGATCACTTTGCGGAGGATGACGAGCACGCGATCTCGATCGTGCGGAACATCGTCGAGAACCTGCGGCTCGAGAAGCGCGAGCCCTCGACGCGCATCGAGCCCGAGGATCCGCTGTACGACGCGAAAGAGTTGTACGGCGTCATCCCCAAGGATCTGCGCAAGCCGTACGACGTGCGCGAAGTGATCATGCGCATCGTCGACGGCTCGAAGTTCCACGAGTTCAAAGAGCGCTACGCCACGACCATCGTCACCGGCTTTGCGCGGATCTTCGGCTACAAAGTCGGGATCCTGGCGAACAACGGCGTGCTGTTCTCCGAGTCCGCGCTGAAGGCCACGCATTTCATCGAGCTGTGCAACCAGCGGCGCATTCCGCTGATCTTCCTGCAGAACATCACCGGCTTCATGGTGGGCAAGCAGTACGAGCGCGGCGGCATCGCCAAGGACGGCGCGAAGATGGTGCACGCGGTCGCCAATTCGACCGTGCCGAAGTTCACGGTGATCATCGGCGGCTCGTTCGGCGCGGGCAACTACGGCATGTGCGGCCGCGCGTACTCGCCGCGCTTTCTGTGGATGTGGCCGAACGCGCGGATCTCGGTCATGGGCGGCGAGCAGGCCGCGGGCGTGCTTACCACCGTCAAACGCGATCAGCTCGCGCGCGCCGGAAAGGAGCTGAGCGCGGAGGAAGAGCGCAGCATCGCCGATCCCGTGCTGGCCAAGTACGAGGAGGAGGGGAGCCCGTACTACTCGACCGCGCGCCTCTGGGACGACGGCGTCATCGATCCCGCCGACACGCGCGCCTGCCTGGGACTGGGACTGTCGATCGCCGATAACGCGCGCATCGAGGAGCCGCGGTTTGGGGTGTTCCGCATGTAGTGTTGCCGGTTGCCATGTTGCTGGTTGCCCGTGCTGTTTCGCCTGGGCGACACTGCACCGGCAACCAGCAACACGGTAACCAGCAACACCATGATCACCTGGTTCCTCTTCGACCTCGGCAACTGCCTGATCAAGCTCGCCTACGAGCGCGTGATCGCGGACATCTGCCGGAACGCCTCTGTCGATCGCGATGAGCTGATCGAGATCCTCGAGCAGCCCGGCGGCTATCGGGACATGGAGCGCGGCGCGATCACCTTTCGCGAGTTCTACGACTTTCTCTGCGACAAGGCCGGCTATCGCGGCACGACGCTCGATCTGCGCCGCGTGTGGAGCGACTTCTTCGACGGCACGGTTCCGGGCTCAGAGGGGCTGCTGGAGCGGGTGAGGGAGAAGTATCGCGTGGCGTTCCTGTCGAACTCGAACGAAGTGCACGCGGAGGTCATCCCGCGCCGCTACGCGTCGCTGTTTCGCCGGGACGACCGCTTCATCTTCTCGCACCGCTTCCGCGTGGCCAAGCCCGATCCGGAGATCTTCCGCCGCGCGCTGGAAGTCATCGGCGCGCTGCCGCAGCACGTCATCTTCGTCGATGACCTCTCCGAGAACGTGCAGGCCGCGCGCTCGATCGGCATCCAGTCCTTCCAGTTCGTCAGCGCGCAGCAACTGCAGCGCGAACTGGTTGAGGACGGACTGCTGGCGCCGTAACCTCTCCGCGGGTCCGCACCCTCACACAATTCGAGAAGGAGACGGCAGCATTGGGGATCTCTTCCAGTCGGCCGGCGGGATCCGGGTCGACGCCGGGTACGACAAGACCGGCGACCGCAAGACCACGGACATCAAGGGCGTGCAGACGGGCGTGCTCGACACGAGCAAGGACAAAAAGTACCGCCTCCAGTACGAGATCCTGTTCGACGTGGAGACGGAAGGCGTCGACGCCGTCGACTACTACGACCTGGTGCGGCTGGCACCGGGGACGATGTTTTTAACCAAGTAAGGACAGGTGTATCGTGCGGTACTCAGGAGGTCCGTCATGAAGAGAATCGCCGTTCTCGTCCTGGTCCTGGGTGCCGCAGCTCTTCCTTCCTTCGCGCAGTGCAACACGCCGCCGTTCCCCGTACCGGTCGTGAGTTACACCGGCATGACCGTGGAGCCGAACTTCAACCGCTACCACTTCGCGGTCAAGAACTACGCGCAGTTCAGCGACCTGCTGTTCGTGAAGTCGCCCACGCTCCCGCCGTGCGGCCTGAACACGGAAGCGTCGCGCACGTGGGTGGACATCTTCCGCGCGAACGGCACCCGCATCTACGGCTACTGCGCAATCCACGACAACGCGCAGCTCCTCCGCCTCAGCTTCGCCATCAAGAAAACGGACCCGCAGCCGAAAGCGTTCTTCATCACGATGACGGACCGCAAGTGCAAGCGCGTGGTGAAGAGCGCGGTCGTGCCGATACCCTGAGGTCGCTCACGCTCGGGAGACGACCAGAGCGCCTCCGGCGGGCCGGCACGGCCGGCAGCGCTTACGGCAACACGTGCGGCTGCCGAGAGCCGCGTTCAGCGCGTACACCGTGCGTCCGGGCTGGGCCAACAAGCGCTGCCGGCCGGGCCGGCCCGCCGGAGGCCTCCCGTCATCCCCGGGTGGGCGGGTCAGTGTCGGCCAAGCAACGTATCCACCGGCGCGTAGTCATCCGTGAGCACCAGCGATCCGCGCGGCGGCGGGGCATCCTTCAACTCCGCGATCAGGCGCGGGAGCTCCGGCAGCCGCGCCGCCTGCGTCTTCGCGGCGCGGTCGCGGAGCACG
>DATLBM010000432.1:0-2942 GCA_035526885.1 Thermoanaerobaculia bacterium
ACTGCGCGCGTCTTCGATCGCGACGTCCGTCTGCGTCCGCGGCGCGGCGAAGTCTTCCACATCGCCTCCTGGCGGAGCAGCGAGCCCGATCTTCCGCCGCCGGCGCTGACCATCCAGCTGCCGTATCACCCGGCGAAGCGCCTGGAGCTGCTCATCGACGAGGGCGACAACGCTCCGCTGCCCATCGAGTCCGTGCAGTTGCTGCTGCCTGCCGAGGCGCTGCGCTTCACGCATCCCGGAACGCCGCTGTTCCTGCTGTACGCCAATGCGCGCATCGGCGCGCCGCGCTACGACATCGCACTGCTCGCGCCGCGGCTCTTCGCCGAGCCCGCGCGCGAGATCGCCATGGGCACGGCGCCGAAAGTTGCCGAGGCCGACGAAGACCGCAACGGGCGGAAGTTGTTCTGGGGCGGAATCGTGATCGCGGCGGTGGTGCTGATCGCCCTGCTGCTGCGGCTCGTGCTGGTCAGGCCAGAAACTTCTCACGCTCCGAGCGACACCACGTCGTAGCGATCCGCCGCGCCGACCATTTCGGCATCGCGCGCGTGAGCCAGAGGTGGCTGATGATCACGAGGTTCGCGCCGCGCAGGAACGCCAGCGACGCGTGACGATCCGCGTACGGCATCCGCGAATCCGGCCAGTGCACGAAGAGCCAGTCCACGGCCAGGAGCAGCGCGAGCTGCACGCCGTCGCGGATCCAGACGCGGCGGCGCGCGCGGCGAATCTCCGCGTGCGCGTCACAAACCACGCGCGGCGGGCAGGACGTCGTCGAAACCCCCGGGAGCAGCTCTTGTTTCGGCATTCCGGAGGTTTCGACAACGAAGCGAGGGCCGGTATTCGCGGACTCAGCGGTTCCGCACCCGTACCGTCTGCGCGATCAGGTTTCCCCGCCCGTCGCGGTACGCCTGGATGATGACCGTGTCCTTCTCGCGCAGCGTCGAAGCGGTAGCGTACGAGCCGCTTTTCATCTTCATGACGAGGTCCGGCGAGATCCAGATGCGCACGACGCGGTTCGTGTCCGTTTCGCGCAGACCGATGGTCGAGGCGTCTTCGAGCGTTTCCGTGATCGTGCCGCCGGTGGTGACGAGCGCGGGACGATCGAACGTCGAGCCCGTGTCGCCCGGAAGCTCGCGGTTGCCGTCCGTGAAGCGGATCGTCGACGCGTTGAACGTGTCGCCGACGCGGTTGTAGCTGCCCGTGATCTCCACGCGATCGTCGACACGCACGTCGCGCGCGCGCACGACCGCACCGTTCGCGTCCTCGGCCTGCGCCATGTCGACGCGGACCTCCTCGCGGCCCGTGTCGACGTACACGCGGTCGAGTCCCGACTCGAGCCGCGTCACCCGGCCACTGATCGTCGTCACGCGCCCGCCCGCGTCGGGCGCGGTGCCGGAATCCTGCACCGACTGCACGACCGTGATGCGGCGCGCCGTGATCTCGTCGTTCTGCGCCGTGCGCGGCTCGGCTTCGACGCGGATCTTGTCGCCGACTTCGAGGTTATCGATCCGATACGTCGTGCCGCGATACACGACCGGCGTACTGCGGTACGTGCGCACGGTCATCATGCGACGCTGTGCGGTGAGGATGACCAGCCGCCCGTCGACTTCGTTGATCGAGCGGATCGTGCCTTCGACGCTGGCGCCGCTGTCGCGCGGCGTCGTGGTCGCGGCGGCGCGATCGTCGACCGGCGTGGAAATGCTGGACGGATTGCGCGTCGTGCCGACGCCGGTCGTCGACGCCTCGATGTTGCGGCCGACCAGCGTGACGCGGTCCGCTTTCCAGATCCCGTTGCCGCGCTCGGTGCCGCGGATCTCGACGCGGTCGCCGAGGCGGATGTTCGAGAGTCCGGAGGATCCGGTGAAGATCTCCGGCTTGCCGGCGATGACGGTGCCGAAGCCGTAGTAGACCGTCGACACCGAATCGGTCTCGATGGTCAAGCGCGTGCCGTCGTCGTCGTACTCGATCTGCAGCCGGCCGCGACCTTCGTCGACGTCGATGATCGTCCCGACCATGGGACGCGTTTGCGCAAAAGTGGACAGAGCCGTGAGCGCGATCAGTGCGCAAAGGGCTGAAATTCGCAGAGTTTTCTGCATGAGGCCTCCAAACGACAAAGGCCAGCGCAAGTCGCTTGCCTAACGTACGTACGATGGGCTTCAGCCCGTCGAGGGGTGGGCTTCAGCCCGTCGGGGGGTGGGCTTCAGCCCGTCGGGGGGTGGGCTTCAGCCCGCCGCGAGTAGGCTTCAGCCCGCCGCGAGTAGGCTTCAGCCCGTCGGGGGCGGGCTGAAGCCCGCCCTACGTGTTGAGACGCATCTGCCCGCGACGAAGCTTCGCTCGACCGCGCGATCGTCGCCCATGAAGATCAGCCCGGCCAGCAGGTCCTCGGGCGAAGTGGCCCGTCCCGTGCGCAGCGCGAGCAGCGAGGTGGCCTGCATGTCGAGCACGAGAAAGTCCGCCGATTTGCCGGGCTCGAGGCTGCCGGTTTCCTGATCGAGCGTCAGCGCGCGTGCGCCGCCGAGCGTGGCCAGGTACCAGAGATGGAACGGACTGAGCGACACGCCCTGCACCTGCTGGACTTTGTACGCGTCCGCCATGGCGTTGAACAGCGACGGCGTCGTGCCCGCGCCGATGTCGCTGCCGAGGCCGACGATCACGCCGGCGTCGAGGACGCGATGCAGCGGGAAGAGTCCGCTGCCGAGGAAGAGATTCGAGTTCGGGCAGTGCGAGATGCGCGCGCCGCGCCGCGACAGCAGATCGAGCTCCTCCGCCGTCAGCCACACACCGTGCGCGAGCACCGTGCGGTCGCCGAGCAAGCCGTAGCGGTCGTACACGTCCGCGTACTCGGCTTCGGGGAAGAGCTCCTGCACCCACCGCACTTCGTTGCGGTTCTCGGAGATGTGCGTGTGCACCCACGCGTCGGGGAACTCCTTCTTCAGTTGTCCCGC
>DATLBM010000433.1:0-5940 GCA_035526885.1 Thermoanaerobaculia bacterium
TGTACGAGATTCGCAGCGGCAATCGCACTCTCGGCTTCTACGGTCCCGACTACGCGGGCGCGACGTATGTCGTCAGTCCGAACGAGTTCGCCTTCGATTTCTCCGCCTACCGCTTCGCCCCCGGCACGAAGGAAGAGCAGCGCGTGACGTGGGCCGAGGCGCGCGGCAACGTGCTCTACGTCTCGCACGGACACCGCACGTACGCGAAAGAGTCTCGCGGCATGAACGCGTACGTGACGGCGATCGATCTGCGCAGCGGCAAGCCTCTCTGGCACAGCGCGCCGCTCGTCTCGAACGCGAACAACTTCGCCTTTCTCGGCGATCAGTACCTCGTCACCGGCTACGGCTTCACCGCCGAGCCGGACTTCCTCTACGTGCTGCGCACGAAGGACGGCGCGGCGGTGGCGAAGATCCCCGTGAAATCCGGCCCGAGCTACATCATCGAGAAGGGCGGCCGCTTCTACGTGCGCACGTACGACCGCGACTACGTGTTCCGATGACCAGAACATCCCTGCTCATCGCGATCGCGGCGGCAGCCGGCTCCGTCATCGGCTACGTCGACTCGCGTCCAGGGTGGGATGACACCGGTATCACCGCGGGAACGCTTCTACTGACGGCCTGTGTTCTGGCAACGCTCCGGCCTCGTGCGGCGGCGCTGATCGGCCTCGCCGCGGGCCTGCCAGTCGTGCTGTTCAACGTCATCGTGCATGGTGGCTTCGGCTCGCTCCTGGCGATCGCGTTCAGCATGGCCGGCGCAGCCGTGGGCTATGGACTCAATCGTCTTTTCGGCGGCGAACACGCGTTGAAGCGGTAGCGCCGGGCTCTCCTCTTGCAGGCCATCCTCCGCGAAGGGGGATATCCACCATGGGCTTGTTTTCGAATCTGATGCAGAAGATCTTTCACGCGGGCGCGAATGCCGCGGCGCCGGCGGATGCCTGGAAACCGGGGACGAGCAACGAATCGCGAGTGGCCGCCTCGGAGCGCACCGGCATTCCGCTCAACTCGCCGAACGCGGCCGGCATGCAGATGGGAGGCGGCGCGGCGCCGCAGGGTCCGGTCGACATCGAGGCCGTGCTGAACGGGCTGGCCGCGAAGAACTCCGAGAAGCTCGACTGGAAGCACTCCATCGTCGATCTCATGAAGCTCGTGGGCATGGACAGCAGCCTGGCCGAGCGCAAAGAGCTGGCGAAGGATCTCCACTACACGGGCGACACGAACGACTCCGCGGCCATGAACATGTGGCTGCACAAGGAAGTGATGCGCAAGCTCGCCGAGAACGGCGGCAAGGTCCCCGCGGACCTGTTGTCGCACTGAGGCCGATGCCATGAGCAACATCCTCGACCAGGTTCGGCAGCAACTCGGCCCCGACACCATTCAGCAGATCAGCAGCGCGCTGGGCGCCGATCCGGCGGCCACGTCGAACGCGGTCTCGCTCGCGCTGCCCGCGCTCCTCGGCGGTCTCTCGCAGAACGCCTCGCATCCGCAAGGCGCGGCTGCACTCGACAATGCGCTCGACGAGCATGACGGCAGCATCCTCGACAACCTCGGCGGCCTCCTCGGCGGAGGTGGCGGCGGCGGCGGTGGTGCGCTCGGCGGCATCGGCGGCGCGATCCTCGGCCACATCCTCGGCTCCAAACGCGGGCCGGTGGAGGAAGGCGTCGGCCGCGCGTCGGGACTCAACGGCGCACAGGTCGCGCAGCTGCTGGCCATGCTCGCGCCGATCGTGATGGGCGTTCTCGGACGCATGAAGCGCACGAACGGCCTCGACGCCAACCGTCTCCCCCAAGTGCTCGGCCAGAGTCACGAGCAAGGCGGCGGCGGTCTTCTCGAGTCAGCGCTCGGAGGCATCTTCGGCAACAGAGGCTGAAACCGCGAACGGGAAGGGATTGCCGCGCCGGTTGTCGAAGACCGCCTCGCCGACGACGAATCGTCCGAGCGAGACGCCTTCGTAAACGAGCGGCTTTCCCTCCATCTCCATGCGCCACGTCACGCGCCCGTCGCGAATCTCGCCATCGCGCAACGTGACGGGCGATTGCGTGCGCTCGATCGTCATGCGCCCGCGCCACGAAACGTTCGCGGGGATCGGCCTTGGCGGCGCGAGCGCGATCTCCAGCGCGGCGTCACGGCCTTGCAGCGCGTCCTTCCACGTCACCGGCACCGCGATGTGCGGCGCGATGGACTCGCGATCGTCTTTCGGGCCGGAGTACTGCCAGAACAGCGTCGAGATGCGGATCGTGATGCCGCTGTTCGGCAGCACCGTCTTGCGCGAGTCGCCGTACGAGACGGGCCGCCCGCCGGTCGGCTCGCCGATGAAGATCGGATGGACGTGCTTTTCGAGATCGAGGGCCAGCATCATCGCGGCGGAGAACGTTCCGCGCCCGATGAGCACGCGCACGCGGCCCGGGCCGCGCAGCCGCTCATTCGCGATGAGCGCGTGGAGCAGCGGCTGGTTGAGCGTGTTGTCGCCGCCGAAGTTGTAGCGGAGGTCGAGGACGATCGTCTCCGCGTTCGACGCACGCACGCGCGCGGCAAAGTCGAACAGCGTTTCCTCGGGATCGTCGTACGACTCGTTGAGCTGCACGTACAGCGTTTTCCGATCCGGCAGCCACTCCATCCAGTGACGCTCGAGAAACGCGCCGCGTCCGGGCAGCCGCTCCGGCAGCAGGCGTTTCCAGGACAACGGCTTTGCCGGCGGAGTTGCGCTGACCCAATCGACTGCCGCAGCCGCGGTCATGGTCACGCTTTTCGTGCGGCCGTCCGCGAGCTTGAATCGGAACGTGGCCTGCGCCGGATCCGAAGTCACCTTCCGCGCGTGCAACACCTCCGCAAGCACGAGATGCAGCGGCAACAGATCGAGTGCCTGCGACCGGTTGTCGCGCGAGATCACCGGCTCGAGGCGCTGGATCGCTTCCTCGATCGTCACGCCATCGATGCCGATCAGCTCCGCGCCCGCCAGCTCGCGATGCGCCGCGGCGACGCGCTCGGCGAAGACGCCGTCGTCGTACACGCCGAAGCGGATGGGAAACGGGTGCATGACCAGCGCGGGATCTTTCGGCGCCGCGGTGCCCGTGTGGCCGAGGACGAATTCTGTGCCGGCGGGGAGCGGCCAGGTGAGGCGGGTGTGGCCGTCGCCGATGCGCGCCACGATGCGCGCCAGCTCGGTCGTGATCTCGGAGTGCGAGAGCCTGGGCACGCGCGCGGCGAGCTCGTCGAGCTCGCGATCTAACTCCGCGGCGGGAATCGCGTTGAACGGAGCGGGATGAATCGTCGGAAGCTGCTGCCGGAAGAACCGCAGATCCTCACGCCACCGCTCGATCCACGGCGATTCGACGCCGCGAGCGGGGAGAGCGAGGATGAACAGGAAGAGGATGGCGCGTTTCATGGGACGGCGATCTTCGGGCGAAAGGACCTCAGAAAACGTTGACGGCGGATCAAAAAACATCAGAAATGCGCTTCGGCCCGTTCGTCATCGACGAGGCGCGCCGGAAACTCCTGCGCGACGGCGAGCCGGTCGCGCTGACGGGCAAGGCCTTCGACGTCCTCCTGGCGCTGGTCGAGCGTCGTGATCGCGTGGTCACGCGCGCGGAGCTGCTCGAGCAGGTGTGGGCGGGCGTGGTGGTCGAAGAGGCGAATCTCACCCAGGCCATCTCCGTCGTCCGCAAAGCCCTCGGCGACGGATTCATCACCACCGTGCCCGGCCGGGGTTACCGCTTCGTGGCGCCGATCGACGCTCCCGTCACCGCGGCGCCGCGAGACACGCGGCGTTACGCGCTCATCGCCGCCGTCGCCGCGCTCGTGATCGCCGCATGGCTTCTCGGCCGCGCCACCGCCACGACGCACGCCGGCACCTCCATCGCCGTACTTCCTTTCTACGATCGCGACGCCGCGGCCACGCAGCTGGGCATGGACGTCACCGAGCTCGCCATCGCGCAACTGAGCCGCGACTCGTCTCTCAAAGTGAGCTCCAGCCGCGACGTCCTGGAGTTTCGCGATCCGCGCGATGACACTCCCGCGGCCGCCGGCCGCCAGTTGCGGGTCGATCGCGTGGTGAGCGGTTCACTGACGATGCGCGGCGCGAACGTTCGCGTTGCGGTCGAGCTCGTGCGAAGCAAAGACGGCGCGACGCTCGCGTCGAGCGTATTCGAGGAGCCCCTCGGCGATCCGTCCACGCTCGCGCGGAGAATCGCCGCGCGCGTGGTGGCCGGCGTCACAGCGGCGCGATGACGTCGCGCGACGTGCGCTCGAAGCGCACGACGAGCAGCACCGCCACGATCGTCAGTCCCGCGCACAGTCCCCACCACAGTCCCACCACGCCCATGTCCTGCGCGAACCCGAGCCACAGCGCGAGCGGCAATCCGATCAGCCAATGCCCCGCGAAGTTCGCCCAGAACGTGTACTTCGTGTCCGCCGCGCCGCGCAGCACACCCGCGCCGACGGCCTGAATGCCATCGGAGAGCTGGAACACCGCGGCCACGATCATCAGTGGAATGGCCGCCTTCACGACGTTCTCCTGATCGGTGATCAGCCGCGCGATGGCCCGTGGGAACAACGCGAAGGCCAGCGCGCTGCAGCCCATCACGATCGCGCCGGCGATGAAGGCCGCGTGTCCGGCCGAGCGTGTCGCGTTTGCGTCGCGGGCGCCGATGGCGTTCCCGACGCGCACCGATCCCGCCGCCGCCACGCCCAGCGCTACCGTGAATGTGAACGACGCCAGTCCGATCACCAGGTTGTGTGCCGCGAGCTGCAACGTGCCGATGCGTCCGGCGAGCAGCGCTACCAGCGCAAACACGCCCACCTCAGCGCCCATGTGCAGCGCCACCGGCGCGCCCACGCGCGCGGCCTGCGCGACCATCGCGCGGTCGAACCGATGATCGACGTGTCCCTCCACTTCCACGCGCAGCGCCGCGCCGGCGACGATCGCCAGCTGCAGGAACGTGCAGATCACGGTCGGGATCGCGGCGCCGGCCACGCCCATCGCCGGGATGACGCCGCGGACGCCGTACACGAGCGCGATGTCGCCCACGAGATTGATGACGTTCGCGATGACCATCGCCGCGAGCATCGGCTTCGTTACGCCGTGCGCCTGCAGATACGAGCGCACGACGAAGAACATGAGGAACGGCACCACGCCGAGGATGCGGATGAGCAGGTAAAGGCGCGCGGGCGCGACCAGGTTCGGCTCCGTCCCGACCAGCGGCAGCGCGGCCGCGCCTGCGAGGAGGATCACCGTCAGCACCGCGGACACGATCAGCGACAGCCAGATGCCCTGCCACATCACGTGCCGCGCGCGTGCGCGGTCGCCCGCGCCGACCGCCTGCGCGATCAGCGGATCGACGCCGAATACCATGCCCATGCCCATCACGGAAAAGGCGAAGAACACGGAGTTCGCGAGCGCGGAGGCGGCCAGCTCGCGCGCGCCGACGCGGCCGAGGACGGCCACGTCGACGAGACTCATGAGCTGCGTGCCGGCCTGCGCGGCCGCGAGGGGCAGCGCGAGCCGGAACAACGCGGATAACTCGCGCCTGAGGCCGCCGGGCATGGGGGGCGGGATTTTAGTAGGATTCGCCGCGCATGCGATACCTCGTCACCGGCGGCGCCGGATTCATCGGCTCGAATTTCATCCGTTTCCTCTTCAACAAGTACGGCGCCGGCGCCCAGGTCGTGAATCTCGACAAGCTCACCTACGCCGGCATCCGCGAGAACCTCGCCGAGTACGAGGCCAACCGGAACTACCAGTTCGTGCAGGGCGACATCGCCGTGCCGGAGCAGGTGGCCGAGGCGTACAAAGGCGTCGACGGCAGCGGCGTGGACGTGGTGGTGAACTTCGCCGCCGAAACGCACGTCGACCGCTCGCTCTACGAGGCCGCGACTTTCATCCAGACCGACGTCCAGGGCGTGCTCGTCCTGCTGGAAGAAGCAAAGAAGCACGCGCCGAACCTC
>DATLBM010000434.1:0-3201 GCA_035526885.1 Thermoanaerobaculia bacterium
GCCCACCCGGGGGGGCGGGGGGCGCCCCCCCGGCCGCCGGAGGCCCTCGTCGTGCCCCGCACTTCGCGCGCTGCACACGAAATTTACGCCCTCTTCGCACGCTCATTGCTGTCCGGTCTTTAGCATGAGTCGTTCGATGTCGGCCGATCCGCAACCGCTGCCGCTTTTCGACCGCGAGCTGAGCTGGCTCGAGTTCAACCGCCGCGTTCTGGCCGAGGCGGAGAGCGAGTCCGTGCCGTTGCTGGAGAGGCTCAAGTTCCTCAGCATCTGCGCGTCCAATCTCGACGAGTTCTTCATGATCCGGATCGGCGAGATCCGCGACACCGCCGCGATGAACGTGCGCGCCGAGACGCCCGGTCCGCGCGACCGCCTCGATGCCGTGCGCGGGCGGACGCGCGAGCTCCTCGATCGCATGTACCGCTCGCTGGCCGACACGCTGCTGCCCGAGCTGCGCGGCCACGGCATCCGCATCGAGCGCGCGGCGTCGCTGGGAAAGAAAGAGGCGGCCTTCGTGGCCGAATACTTCGCGCGCGAGCTCGAGCCCATCCTCACGCCGCTGGCTCTCGATCCCGGCCATCCCTTTCCGCTGCTCGCGAACCTGGCGCTGAACCTGGCCATCTTCCTCGAGTCCGAGCGCGCCGAGTCGTACCCCGTCGTGCTGCGCATCCCCGAGTCCATGCCGCGCTTCATCCGCCTTCCCGATGCGCGGCGCTACGTGCCCATCGAGGACGTCATCGCCTCGCACGCCAGCCGCCTGTTCCCCGGGCTGAAGGTGCGCCGCACCATTCCGTTCCGCGTCATCCGCAACTCCGACCTGGCCATCAAGGAAGACGACGTTCAGGATCTGATGCAGTCCGTCGAGACCGAGCTGCGGCGCCGCGAACGGAGCGAAGTGGTGTGGATGGAGGTCGAAGGCGAGGCCGCCGCGGCGCTGATGAACATGATCATGGAGGCCACGGGCCTGGGCGAGACCGACGTCTTCGTGGCCGGCGGTCCGCTGCGTCTGCGCGATCTGATGCAGGTCTATCGCGAGAATCCCGAGGCGGAGCTGCTCGATCCGCCGTTCAACCCGCGCATCCCGTCCGAGCTCGCGTCGGCCGAGGACATCTTCTCCATCATCCGGCGCGGCGACATTCTTCTGCATCGCCCGTACGACTCCTTCGGCTCCGTCATCGAGTTCGTGCAGGCCGCGGCGGAAGATCCCGACGTGCTGGCCATCAAGCAGACGCTCTACCGCACCGATCCCGGCTCGCCGATCGTCGAGGCCTTGTCGAATGCGGCCGAGCGGGGAAAGCAGGTCACGGCCGTCGTCGAGCTGCAGGCGCGGTTCGACGAGAAGAAGAACATCACCTGGGCGCGGCATCTCGAGCACGCCGGCGTGCAGGTCGTGTACGGACTGGTGGGCATCAAGACGCATTGCAAGATGTGCCTGGTGGTGCGGCGCGAGGGACGCTCGCTGCGCCGCTATCTCCATCTCTCAACCGGCAACTACAACGCCGTCACGGGACGGCTCTACACGGACATCGATCTCTTCACCTGCGATCCCGATTTCGGCGCCGACGCCGCGCACCTCATGAACGTGCTCACGGGCTTCAGTGTGGCCGGCATGCAGGAGCTGATCGCGTCGAAGAAGAAGGTGTTCGCGTGGCGGCGCCTGGTCGTTTCGCCGATGGACTATCAGCAGTGGGTGCTGGGTATGATCGAGCGCGAGATCGCGCACGCGGCGGAAGGGAAGCCGGCGTCGATCATGGCCAAGATGAACGCGCTGGTCGATCCCGCGGTCATCCGCGCGCTGTATCGCGCCAGCAACGCCGGCGTGAAGATCGATCTGCTCGTGCGCGGCGCGTGCTGTCTGGTGCCGCAGCTCAAGGGCTACAGCGAGAACATTCGCGTGCTCTCGGTCATCGACCGTTTCCTCGAGCACGCGCGCATCTTCCGGTTCGAGAACGGCGGGGCGGCCGAGGTGTATGTGTCGAGCGGGGACTGGATGCCGCGCAATTTCATCCGGCGCATCGAGGCCACGTTTCCGATTCTCGATCCCGAGCTGTGCGGCCGCATCGAGAAGCAGATCCTGCCCATCTCGCTCAGCGACAACGTGAAGGCGTGGGCGCTCGCATCGGACGGAGCGTGGCGCCGCCTCGTTCCGGGAGACGAGCCGCACCGCAGCCAGGAAACGTTCATCCGCATCGCCCGCGCCGAGGCCGTGCGCCTCGGGCCCTACGACGAGATCCTGCGCCGGCCGGGCTCGGCCCGGCGCAAAGCGAAGAAAAAGAAAAAGCACCACTAAGGGCCTTCGGCGTTGCCGGTTGCCATGTTGCCGGTTACCGGCGCGGTTCGCCTGGGCGATCACGCACCGGCAACACGGCAACATAGCAACCGGCAACGAATTACGACGCGTAGCGTCGCCGCGCCGGCACGCTCACCAGCGTCCAGCGGTCGCGATCTTCGAACACGGCGGCGGTGAGCCTGCCGCCGTAGACGCAGCCGGTGTCGAGGCCGATCGCGCGCGAGTGCACTTTCGGCTCGTCGCGCGGCGTGTGTCCGTAGACGACGAGGCGATCGCCCTTCCAGAGATCGGCCCAGAACGGATCGCTCGCGCGCTGCTCTCCCTTGGGCACGAACGTCCATTGTCCGCTGCTGTCATCGCGCCGGACGTAGCGCAGTTCCAGGGCTGTGTCGCGCGGAACGAGCGTAGCGTCGAACGCCTTGCTGTTCGGCAGGACGCCGCCGTGGACGGCCACGACGCCGAGGCTCGGGTAGTCGCGATACACGGGGAGGGCGCGCAGGAAGTCGAGCCGGCGGCGATCGTTCATCACCGCGCGGTCGGCGGTGGGCGAGAAGAGGCGCCACAGCGGACGCCGCGCGCGTGCGATCAGCTTCGCGTCGATGTTGCCGAGGACCGCCTCATAGCCGCGCTCCAGCCAGAGGTCGATGACTCGCGCGGCGTCGGGACCTTTACGGACCATGTCGCCGAGGGAGATCACGCGGTCGCCGTCGCGGACGGCGACCTTCGCCAGGAGATCGCAGACCTCGGCGTAGCAGCCGTGAATGTCGCCCATGAAGATGTGGCGGGGCATGAATGTCCTTTTTAAGCGCGGACTACAGGTTGCGGAAGTGGTTGCAGAAGGTCATCGAAGTGGTGGGTCAACCATGACCGCGACTTGCCTCGAGGTCACGGAAAGTGGTCCGCGTTCGTCGAGC
>DATLBM010000435.1:0-7615 GCA_035526885.1 Thermoanaerobaculia bacterium
GAGGTTCGCTTCGGCGGTTTCCCGGATGGGATCGGGATCGCCGCGGCGGGATTCGCGCGTACTTCACGCGGCGCTTCGACGACGATCGTGGATGCAGGTTGTACAACCGGACCGGTGTTGGCCGGTGCCGAGTTGGTCGCAGCCGAGTCTTTCGGGATCATCACCCAGCTTCCGGCGCCGAGGAGGGCCAGCAGCGCGGCGACGATCGCGCGGGCCGGACCGAGGGGAGGGCTTCCGCCCTCCCCTCGGGGGAAAACTTACGGCGTGGTCACGATCACGTCGTCGATGAACACGTTGTTGCCGAAGGCGCTGATGCCGACGAAGCCCAGTTGCACCGTCGTGCCCGTGTAGGCCGTGAGGTCGATGGTGTGCTGCTTCCAGCCCGTCGAGCCGTCGTAGCGGTTCACGGCGGTGCCGACGTTCGTCCAGGTCGAACCGGTGGACACCTGCAGTTGCACCCTGTCCGCGGACGTCGAGTAGCCGGTGTCGTGGTACATCCAGAACTTCAGCGTCACCGTCGACGCGGTGCCGGGGATGGCGAAGCCGCTGGTGCGATAGAGGCGCGTCTGCGATCCGCTGGCCGCGTCGTACGAGTTGAACTTCGCCAGGTAGCTGCCGCCGTGCGGAGCGGTGGTCGGGAGCGTGCCCGAGGTGAGGAACGTCCACGCGCCGGCGGTGCCGGACAGGTCGACCGAGGTCCAGCCCGTGCTGCTCTCGAAGCCGTCCGAGTAGAGCGTCGAGCTCGTGCTGCACGAGGCGGTGAAGTTGATGCCGGTCACGTTCGCGCCGGTGACCGACACCGAAGTGCTGGCCGGTGAGAACGTGCAGCCGCTCTTGCTCGGCGTCACCGTGTACGTGCCGTTGGCGAGGCCGCTGATCGTGTAGTTGTTCGAGCCGTCGCTGGTCGCGCCCTGCGAGCCCGCGGTGATCGTCGCGCCGGACGTGCCGGCGTTGCCGGAGATCGAGTACGTCGCGGCGGGCGTCGTCACCGTGCCCGTGATCGTGAAGCTGCCCGCAGCGTAGCCGTAGACGCCGACCCACCACGTGCCCGAGGACGGATTCGTGGCCGAGCAGGTCTCGTTGCCGGAGGCCGTGTACGGGCGGCAGATGTACGAGGCCGAGGTCGGCTTGGCGTTGAACTGCGTGTAGATGTCGACGTCGGCGGTGGCGCTGGTCGTGGCGAAGGTCAGGTTCGTCGCGCCTGCGGGAACGCTGATGTAGTAATACTTCCACGCGCCCAGTGCGACGCTCTGGCCCGTGACGGCCACACCGCTCGTGAGCTGCGTGTCGCCGCTGCCGCACGTTGCGGTGAAGTTCGCCGTGACGTTCGCGGAGGTGATGGTCACGTTCGACGACGCGGGCGAGAACGTGCAACCGCTCTTCGACGGCGTCACGGTGTATGTGCCCGCGGCGAAGCCGGCCATCGAGTAGTTGCCTGAGGCGTCCGTGGCCGCGGAGCCCGAGCCAGCGGTGACGGTAGCGCCCGAAGTGCCGGCGTTGCCGCTGATGGTGAATGTCGGAGCGGTGCACGTCGCGGTGAAGTTCACGCCCGTGACGTTCGAGGCACTGATGGTCACGCTCTGGGACGCAGGCGAGAACGTGCAGCCGCTCTTCGCGGGCGTCACCGTGTACGTGCCGGCGGCGAGGCCGGACAGCGTGTAGTTGTTCGAAGCGTCGCTGGTGGCCGAGGCCGAACCGGCGGTGAGTGCGGCTCCCGGCGTTCCGGCGCTGCCGGAGATCGAGAACGTCGGCGTCGAGCTCGTGGTGATGGGCGCCGACCAGATCTCTTCCTTGCCGTTGTTGCGGCGATCCGTCCACGACGGGAAGAATTTGTTGCCGTAACCGGAGAGGCTGTTGTAGTCGCCGAACTGATTGCCGGAGTCGGCGCCCGTGATCGTCTCGTCGGTCATCGCGGTCGTCACTTTGACCGCGGGCTGCCACGTCGCGCCGCCGTCGGTCGACAGCTGATAGTAGATGTCGACTTTCTTGCGGCCCGCGTCGCTGACGGTGTCGTAGTAGATCGCGCCGAGGTTGCCGTTCGTCTCGTCGACGGCGAGGAACGGATTGAACTGGTCATTGAGACCGCTCTGGTTGTTGATCTTCACGCGCGCGCTCCACGTCGCGCCGCCGTCGGTCGAGCGCGAGAACCACACGCGCGTCTTGCACGCCGAGGTCGTGCTCGATCCCGGCTCGTTCGTGGCCGTCGTGCAGCCGGTGTCGCCGGAAAGATCCGCCCACAGCGCGTACACGTTGTTGGTCGTGCCGCTGCGATACGCGCCGCCGGAGACGTACAGAAGAATGCGCCGGCTGTTGAACGCCGGAACGCCGATGTCGTACGAGTCGTAAGTGGTGACGAGCTTCACCGGCGTGCCGTAGCTCGCGCCGCCGTTGGTCGACTTCACGACGTAGATGCCGCGCGATCCGGTGTCGGGCCAGAAGCCGAACACGTCGCCCGAGGAGTTGGTCTTCACGTCGGCGCCGATGGCGGTGCCGGTGGTCTCGGTGCCGCTCACCTTGATCGGCGTGCCCCAGCCCGCCGACGTGCGGCGGTTCATGTACGCGGGGGCGTTGTTGTGCCAGATGACGTAGTTCTGATCTTTGTACGCCGACGTGGCGCTGTGGTCGATCCACTGCATCTGCTTGTCGGTGGAGGTCTGCGTTCCGGAGATCGTGCCGTCGAAGGTCCACGTCGCGCCGCCGTTCGACGAGCGGTACGACTGCACTTTCAGCACGTTGCCCGCGGAGTTGATGCCCATGGTCGTGGACCACGCGGTGCCGTCGGACGACCAGTCGACCGTCTGATCGGAGTGGAACGCGTCGCCGCTGTTCAGCGGGAGCGAGCTCTGTCCCCACGTCGCGCCGCTGTCGGTGCTGTAGTACATCCCCTGCTGTCCCGAGCCGCCGATGTTGTTCGACGCGGCGATGACCTTGCTCGGGTTCCAGTAGTTGATGCGGATGTCGGACTCGCTGCGCGACACGGTCTGCGCGCCGGAGGTGCGGACGTTGCTGCCGGCGGTGGCGTCGAGCGAGGCGACCTTGCCCGCGCGCAGCTCGAGCTCGTCGTCCTCGTCACGATCGCCGAACTGCGTGCCCGGCGACATCGACGCATCGGGATTTCCCGGCTTCAGATCCTGGTGCGTTTCCATCCACTCGAGGATCTCCTTGAGCACGTGCGGATACCCGCCCGCCGGGTCATTCTGGTCGTCGTATTTCCCCTCGGGATGGTTCTTCTGCCAATAGACCTTGAGCCACGGCGGCACGACGTCGTCCGCGGCGTCGCGCGCGTGGAGGCGGCCGAAATCCTGGTTGCCCCGGATCAGCTTCTCGAGCTCAGTGCCCGGCTTCGCGTGCGCCTTCTTGAGCTGTTCCTCCAGGCTGGGGAACTTCGGGACTTTGGCCTGCGGCGGAACGGTAGCCGCACCGGCGAGGCTTGCGAATAAGAAGAGGAGTCCTGTCACCAGGACGGCGATTTTCTTCACGGTGTTTCCTTCCTGCTTTCCCGATATGGACGGATTCGGAGGATTCGGCTCCGGTAAACGCTCTGTTACATCTCAAGATCGGTGCCGTACGCAAACAAAGGACTTAAGTCCGTATCGGTAGCGATCCTGACCCTTTTGACGGAGCGGTGATGGTCAGTCCGTGAGCTTGGGGTGAGCGGCTGACCCGGCTTGGTGGAGCCTATCGGCTCTGCAGGATGTCGCCGGAGTTGACGCGGCCCGACCGGACGCGAACGCGCTTCGCGCCGAGGATCCGGTCGAAGTTGTCGAAGACGGAGGGGAGACCTTCGGCGCTCACGTCCGGGCCCGTTTGCAGCTCGAAATGAAGATGCGGGAACTTGGAACTTCCCGCGGCTCCGATCGCGGCGATCACGTCGCGCTGCTTCACGCGCTGACCGGGTTTCACGCGACTGCTGCCGTTTTGAATGTGACCGTAGAGCGCGTACTCGCCGCCTCCGTGATCGACGACGATGTAGTTGCCCCAGATTTTCATCGGACCGTCGGTGGCGATGGTGGCCGGGTCGAACGTTCGATCGTCGGGATTGCGATCGACGACGGTGGTGACGATTCCGGCCGCGACGGCGCGGATCGGCTGACCGAATCCGAACCAGCTCTCGTTCTTCTCTTGCGCGCCCGAAGACATGCTGCCGGCATCGTCCACGGGCACGAAGTCGTAGCTGTAGCGCATGAAGTTCGTGCGGAAGCCGAGCTGCCGGAGCTGAGGAATCGTGTAGTCCCAGCGCCGGTGATGCGCATAAAAGTCATGACCGTCGTACACGATCATCCGGCTCTTCAGAGGAAGGATCAGCGGCTTCGAACGGTACGGCACCGGTTTGACCGTGACGCTTTCCGCGTAGCGCCTGCTGCCGTCTTTCGTGCTGAGCTGCAGGTCGAATCGCACGCTGGCGAGATCGACCTCCGGCGCGAAGTCATGAAAGGGATTGAAGACCAGCGTCGAAGCGTGCGCGGGAACATCGGGCGCATCGGCAGTGCGGATGCTCGGCCGGGTGCCATTGCCGTCGATGAATTTGCGCAACACCAACTTCCCGGCGCGGTCGAAGACGGAGATCTGAACTTCATCCAGATCGAGCGCGTCCGCGGATTGATTGTCGATGATCAGATCGACGCTGAGCGACTGGCCGTCGGCGTCCGCGGCGATGTACGCCGGCTGCGGCGAAACGGAGACGCTGACATCCGGCGCATCGACGGACGCGATCGTGGCAAAGAGAACGGCAGCCAAAAACATGGAGGCATCGTACGGCGGGGCACTACAGAAGTTGCACCCCTGCCCAGAGGATCGTCGCGCCGGCCGCGATGGGCACCAACGCGAACGCAGAGACTCCTGCCTGAAGCGTACTGACGGCCGGTGAAGCCGGGCTGTGAAACACCGGCACCTCCTCGCCGACGCGAAACGTACGCGTCAACTGCGCGGACCACATCACGAATGCGGGCAGTCCGAAGCGGATGCGTGAGCCTCGATACTTCTTTCCGTCGACGACGTACGAGTACTCCAGTTCCTGCCGCCGAACGGGGTCCGCCTCGCTGTTGAGTTTCTCGATGACGCGCGCCGCACGCACGATTCCCTGCGTCACGGGCCACGCGCGGCTGCGCGCGCCGCGGACGAGAGCAACGATGCCGCCCAGCGCGCACCATGCGCCGAGGAGCAGGCATGCGGCGGCGAGGAGCTCGCGCATCGCGAAAAGGATACGCCCCGGATCGATTACGCTTCCCGCGTTTTGAGAACACGCCGCGAGTGGATGCTCGCGTTGAGCTTCGCGCTGTGGGGACTGGCGATCGCCATCGCCATGAGCGCGATTCTGCGCCGGCCCGCGCCGCCGGATCAGCCGATCAGCGTGGCCACGCTGGAGAACATCGACGCGCGCGGCTCGATGCGGTGGATGTTCTGCCTGCTGCTCTTCCCGATCCTCGTGCCGGCGGTGCTGCGGCCCGTCACGCGGCGTCTCGCTGACGGAAACGCGTGGGCGCGGAACACGGCCATCGCGGCGCCGATCGTCACGCTGTGGCTAATCGTCGTGCATCAGAGCGTGACCTGGGCGATCGTGCCGTGCGCGCTGGTGCTGACCGCGTGCGTGCTGCTGCGCGCGCGCGAGCTGCACTTCACGCGTCGCGACTTCGTGCTCGTCCCCGCGTTCCTCGGGACGCTCATCGCTCTCATCGACATCACGCCGAAGCTCACCGCCCATCAGCACGCGGTCGTCGCGGCGACGCTCGTGCTGGCGCTGCGCATCATCGTCGCGTTCCTCCCCTCCCCGCTCCCGCCCGCGTTCGCGTTCGTGGCCGCGCCGCTCGCGCTCGTGCTCGAGACCGGATTCTTCGCGCGCGATGAGCGTTACTTCGGCTGGCATGCGCTGGCGATCGTCGTCATCACGCCGTTTCTGCTGCGCGTGTTTCTGCGTCGCGAGCGATTGGCGCTGCGGCTGTTGACGCTGGCCGCGTTTCCGCTCGCGCTGTACGCATACGCGAATGCCACCAGCGCGGTGACGGCGTTCGGCAAGCCGCGCGTGAACTACTTCGAAGACGGCCATCCGCTCGTGCCCGCGTCCGAGTATCTGCGCGGAGAGCTGCCGTATCGCGACATCCTTCCCGGCCACGGCCTGATCGAGGACGGGCTGTTCGACTACTTCGTCTTCCTCACCGGCGACGTCAACGCCGGACGCGCCCTCAAAGCCCGCGACGTCCTCGGCCATCTCAACACCGTCGCGCTCTATGCGCTCGCGTTCGCGGTGACCGGCTCCGCGGAAGCGGCGTTCCTGACCGTGCTGCTCAGCATCATGACGGGCACGTTCACGCCGACCATTCGCACGCTCGTCCCCGTGACCGCGCTGGCGTTCATGGTCGCGGGCGTGCGCAGGCGAAGGCCGCGCTGTTTTCTCTGGGCAGCGCTGATCACGGTGCTCGCCGGCGCGATGAGTCTCGACTACGCGTTCTACACGTTCGGCGCGCTGGTGCTGGCGATGTTTCTGGCCGGCATTCGCAGAACATTCAAGCCGGTCGCGATCGGACTGGCGGCGGGTGTGATTCCGCTCTTCGCGATCCTCGCCGCGTTCGGCATCCTCGACGATTTCATTCGCGGCACGTTCTTCGAGATCCCCGCCGCCTCAGCGGCGTACCGCCTCGGATTTTTTCGCGCGCCCGCGGCCATGCAGGAGCACGCGTCGTTCCCCGAAGTGTTCACGGCGTTGCTGCGTCCCGAGGTGTATCAGAACCTGATCTGGGTGCTCATCGTGGTGACGCTGGGCGCCGCGCTCACGCGACGCTGGCCGCGCACCGTCCAGCCGCTGCTCGTGCTCGCCGCGTGGGTGGCGCTGGCCGGAATCTCGTTCGCCTATCGCTTCAATCACTACTTCGGCATGATCGCCATCGTTTTGGCGGCGGGGCTGATCTTCCGACTCGTGCGAAGACGCAGCGCGTTCGCGGTGGTGGCCATCACCGCGATGGTCATCCTCGCGCAGCCGACGACGCACGTGGCGTTCCTTTCCATCCTGCGCGGCTATCGCGGTACTCCGCCGCCGGACTGGGTGGAGATTCGCGACATCCCCCGCGCGCGCGGCGCGCTCTGGAACGCGCGCGATGCCGCGGCCATCGCCGGCGTGAAGAAGTACCTCTCGCTCACCCTGCAGCCCGGCGAGACGTTCTTCAACTTCAGCGACACCGCCATCCTGCATTTCGTGATGAACCGAGACTGGCCGCTCCGCGAATACGAGATCGCGTATCTGGAATCGGAGGAGAAGCAGCGCGAGGCGATCCGCATTCTCGACGCCAATCCGAAAGTGCGCGCGGTGCTCATGCGCGAGGGCGACTGGTCGATCGACTGGATCCCCAACGCCAAACGCGCGCCGCTCCTCCATCAATATCTGCTCGATCACTTCGAGCCCGACTTTCAGGAAGGCCACGTCACGTTCTGGCGGCGCAAATAGAATGGACGAATGTCTGACTGGGAACTGCGCGACAACACGCTGCATCGCGAATTCCGTTTCGCTGATTTCACCGAGGCGTTCAGCTTCATGACCGCGGTGGCGTTCGCGGCGGAGAAGCGCAACCATCATCCCGACTGGACCAACGTCTACAACCGCGTCGCGATCCGCCTCACCTCCCAT
>DATLBM010000436.1:0-5661 GCA_035526885.1 Thermoanaerobaculia bacterium
CTCCTGCCGAAAGACCGCGCCAAGCGCTGTTCGTATCCGCAGTCCGCGTTCATGAACCAGGAGGAGTTCTCCGGTTTCGAGCCGATCACCTGCGGGAACGGACGGTACGACGACGGCAACGGCGTGACCGGCGACGGTCAACGGATCCTCACCAATCCCGACCCGAACAACATCGCCGCGACCTACACCTCGGCACACCAGGGCAACTGGGTACAGCACATGATCGACACGTGGGGAAACGCCGGCGCGGGCGGCATGACCTACTACTCGCTCGACAACGAGCCCGGTCTCTGGAGCTTCGATCACTGGGATGTCCATCCCGACGGCGCGACCTACGACGAGGTGTGGGGAAAGATGCAGGAGTACGGCGCGCTCATTCGTTCGAAGGACGCGAACGCCATCATCACGGGCGGCGAGGAGTGGGGCTGGTCCGGCTACTTCATGAGCGGGAAGGACATGGAGAACGGCGACGACGCCGATCGTGATGCTCACGGCGGCAAGGAGTGGTACGACTTCATGCTTGACCAGGCCAAGGCGTACCAGGATGCGCACGGCGTGAGGATCTTCGACGTTCTCACCGTGCACTTCTACCCGCAGAGCGGCGAGTTCTCGGACGACGTGTCGACCGCCGTGCAGCAACTGCGCAACCGTTCGACCCGCTCGCTGTGGGACACAGGCTACGTCGACGAGTCGTGGATCGGCGGCACGTTTCACGAGGGAAAAGTTCAGTTGATCCCGCGTCTCAAGTCGTGGGTCGCCAATCACTATCCCGGTACGAAGATCGGCATCACGGAGTACAACTGGGGCGCGGAGCATCACATCAACGGCGCCACCGCGCAGGCCGACGTCCTGGGCATCTTCGGACGTGAGGGGCTGGACATGGCCACGCGCTGGGAAGTGCCGCCGTCCGGCTCGCACGTCTACAACGCGTACAGGATGTACCGCAACTACGATGGCGCGCACTCGAAGTTCGGCGACGTGAGCATCGCCGCGACCGTGCCCAATCCCGACGACGTCGCCGCCTTCGCAGCCATCCGCTCCTCCGACAATGCGCTGACGCTGATGATCGTGGCGAAGGTGCTGAGCGGCTCGACCACCACCACCGTGAACCTCGCGAATTTCACCCTCGGCGGCGCGTCCGCGCAGCGCTGGCAGCTCAACTCATCGAACAGCATCGCGCATCTCGCGGACGTAGCCGTCGCGGGCTCTTCGCTCTCCCTCACGCTGCCCGCGCAGAGCATCACCCTGCTCGTGATTCCCGGCGTTGCCGCGCCTCCTCCGCCGGCCGGCTTCACCGCCACGGCCACGAGCACGACTCAGGTGGGCCTGTCGTGGAACGGGAGCGCCGGCGCATCGAGCTACGACATCTATCGCAGCGCCAACCACGGCGCGTACGCCTTTCTCAAGTCGACGAGCGCAACGTCGACGAGCGACAGCGGCCTCACTGCCGACACGACATACCTCTACCAGGTTCGCGCCGTTGCCGGCGCCGCCGCGTCCGCGTTCGTCACCGATGCCGCGACGACGACCATCTTCACGGACGATCCATTGTCCAGCGGCTCGCCGGTCAAAGCGGTGCACGTCACGCAGTTGCGCACGGCGGTGAATGCCATGCGCGCCGCGGCCGGGCTGGCCCCGCAGTCCTTCGCCGACCCGTCGCTCGCCGGAGTGACGATCAAGGCGGCTCACCTCACGCAGCTTCGCACCGCGCTCGATGCCGCGCGCACGGCGATCGGGTTGCCGGCAGTGTCGTACACCGATTCCACGGCCGCAAAAGCAGCGCACATCGCCGAGCTGCGCATCGGCGTCAAGTGAAGGCGCCTCACCACAACTTCTCCACCAGCGACGGGTTGAGTCGCGTGAACGTGTCCTTCGCCTGCGCGAATCCGAGAATGAAGCCGAGGAGGATCGAATACGCCGCGAGCGCGATGGAGAGCCAGCGCAGCGGACGGATGGAAATCCCCGCGTCGCGTAGAAACGCGAAGCCCCAGGCCAGGCAGGCGATCGCGCCGAGCGTCATGATGATCATGAAGTCGAGTGAATAGCGCGGCGCGATTCCGCCGCACGTCGAGAGTCCGAACAGGATGGCCCAGCCGGCGGCCAGCATCGCTGCTCCGGCTTTCAGGGGAACGCCGAACGGCCGCCGCGCGGAAAGGCCGATCAATCCGAACAGCGTGCCGACGATCACGATCGGCAGCAACGCCGCGATTCCGGCCACGGGCTCGCTCGCGGGATACGACACGGCGTAATCGAGCCGGCTCAGTTGCAGCTCGACGAACGGAAACCTGCTGAACATCACCGGCGTGAAGAACACGAAGTGATGCACGTTGTTCACGAAGCGCAGAAGCTCCGGACCGTTGCAGAGACTGCACAGCGTCACGTTGAGCATCGACCGCCCGCCGAGCTGATAGCGCACGCCGAACTCGAACACGCTTCCGAATCGCGCGTAGTTGTACCAGGCCATCGCGCTGCCGGTCACGACCAGCGGAACGAGCGCCGCGAGGGCCGCGCGCGCGCGGCGCGTGGCGATGAAAATCAACGCCATCAACGGCACGAGGACCGCCAGGTTCGGCCGCGATGCGATCGCCAGCCCGAGCCACACTCCCATCCATGCGGCGTGCTTCACGCTTCGCGTTTCGAGAAAGCGCAGCGTCGCATAGGCCCAGGTTGTCGTCAGCGCCATCCCAAGCGTGACGGGAAGCACGTGCACGAACACGTTCGGCAGCGTGAACGGCACGACGTTGCCGATCCCCACGAGCAGAACGCACAGCGCGAAGGGAATGGGCAATTGCACGTCACGGCGAAGGCGCAGCAGGAGCGCAATCGCGACGAACAACGACCACGTGCAGAAGAGCACGGCCACCAGTCCATCGGCCGGATACACGCCGAACAGCAATCGCACGGGAAAGTGCGCGATCAGAACCGGAAGCGGTGAAAAGTAGAGGTAGTACTTGCCTTTGTAGAAGCTCGCGTCCCAGATGAACGCCGCGCCGGCGCGCTGCCTCGCTTCGACGTCGTACGGATCGGGGAGACGCTGGAGCTCCGGACTCGCCGTCACCGCCATGCTCAACTGCCCCAGCCGAAATCCCTCGGCCAGATTCGCATAGTGCGTGTCCATCGGACCGGCGGACGCGAACTTCCACGTGCCGGCAGTCGCGAAGAAAACGTACGTGGCCAGGACGACGACGATGGCGGCGATGGCCGGGAGTGCGGAGCCGAGGGAACGCAGCGCGTCGCGATGGCCGCGGAGCGAGCTCACGCGCGCACTCTAGCACGCGTGAAAACACGACCGTGCTAGCATGCTGAATAACTTCGGTCCGAGACCCTCGATCCATGCGACTTCCCTCGACGACATTCCTCGCCGCCCTGCTCTCGTTTTGTCTCCCGCTCGAGGCCGCCTGCACGTTCGGGTTCCTCTCGCCGACGCCGTACGCGGCGAACAGCAAGCCGGGAGACGTGACGACCGGCGACTTCAACCACGATGGCTACGTCGACGTGGTCGTGGTCAACCGCACGCTGTCCCAGATCTCGATCCTCCTCGGCACCGCCGGCGGCGGTCTCGGAAGCCCGGCGGCGATTGCCACGGAGTGGTCGCAGGGTGACATTCAGGCCGCGTACATCAACGCTGACACCAACCTCGACCTCGTGATGTCCATCCCCTGGTCGAACAACTTCACCGTGTATCCCTACCTGAAAACCATGCTGGGCAACGGTGACGGTACCTTTTCGGCGGTGCCGTACACCTCGCAGCAGATGGTCTATCAGAATCCCGGCGCCATCGCGCTCGGCGATTTCAACGGGGACGGAAAAACCGACGCTGCCACGACGAAGCACGCCGCCGAGTGGTCGTCGATGCAGAACATCGGTGGCAAGTTCGCCCAGAAGGCGGAGTACACGACCGGCGGCGTCGTCGCCGAAGGCATCGCCGCGGGCGACTTCGACGGAGACGGCAAGACCGACATCGCCATCGCCGCGAGCTATGCGAAGAAGATCTATCTCTTCTTCGGCGTTGGCGACGGCACATTCACGGCCGGCGCGAGCACGCTCGACTTCCCCCACGCCCAGCGCGAGCCGGCGGACGTGGAAGCCGGCGACTTCAACGGCGACGGCAAGGACGATCTGGCCATCCTGATCAGGAACCCGTACGACAACAGCAGCAACGGCCCGCTCGAGATTGCGCTCAGCAACGGAGCGGCGCGCACCTTCGGCACTCCCGTTGGATTCGGCAATGTGCCGTATGCATCGGAGCTCCTGGTGAGGGACATGGACGGAGACGGCTACCGCGACGTCGTGATCGCGGGCTCCTCCGCGCTCGTCGTGTTCCGGGGGAACGGCGACGGGACGTTCGCCGCGTCGCAGTCGTTCGGAACGGGCGTCGTATCGCTGCTCGGGATTGCCATCGACGACTTCGATCGCGATGGTGGCCCCGACGTCGTCGGGACGATGTTCGGCTCCGGCCAGGTTGCCGTCTTTCTGAACACGTGCGGGCGCGTGACGCTGAACCTCGGCTCCTCGGCGAATCCGGCCGCGCAGGGAACCGCCGTCACGATCACCGGTACGGTCGTCCCGCCTCCCGCCGTTGCCGCGACGGGCACGCTCACGCTGAAGCGCGACACGACCACGCTCGCCAGCAGTGACCTCAACGCCGGGAACACCGTGCAGTCGACCCTGAGCGATCTGACGCCCGCGACGTACACGATCACCGCGGAATACAGCGGAGACTCGCGTTTCGTCGCCTCCACGACGACGTTGCAGCAGGTGGTCACCACTCCGCCGTTCGGACCTCCCCCTGGTCTGAACGCGATCAGTTACGGTGGGCCGGTGCAGTTGGCGTGGTACGCCACGGCCGGCACCGATCATTACGAGGTGTGGCGCAACAACGGCGCAGGCTGGGCATTCGTCGGCAACGCCTCCACCGCGTCTTACCAGGACAGTGGCGCGCCGTCCCCGGCGGCGCTGCTCTACAAAGTACGGGCGATCGCCGCCGACGCCACGGCGTCGGCATACAGCGCGGTCGAGCTGGCGCTGACCTACGCGTTCACGGACGCGACTCTCGGTCCTCCGGTCACGGTGAAGCGCATTCATCTCTCCGAGCTTCGCAGTGCCGCGGACGCCGTGCGCGCGCTCGCCTCCCTCGGCCCCGTGTCGTGGGCCGAACCCTCTCCGGCGACCATTCGCGCATCGCACGTGACGGAGCTCCGCACCGCCATCGCAGCCGCGCGCTCGAACCTCGGGTTACCCGCGGTGAGTTACGCCGACGAGCCACTGAACGCAGGGACCGCCGTGAAGGCCATTCACTTCGAGCAGTTGCGCGGCGCGATGCGGTAGGCGCTCAGAATCGCGGCAGCTCGAGGCGCGCGCGCAGGCCGCCGAGGGGCGAAGTCTCGAGCGCGATCGCACCGCCGTAGAGCTCCGCGAGATCGCTGACGATCGCCAGTCCGAGGCCGGATCCGGGCACGCGCTGATCGGCACGCACGCCGCGCTGCAGCACCTGCGCGCGCAGCGGCGCAGCGAGGCCTGAGCCGTCGTCGTCGACGCAGACGATGATGTGCGCGTCGTCGCTCGATGAGAAAACCGTGACGCGCGAGCGCGCCCACTTGCACGCGTTGTCGAGAAGATTGCCCAGCATCTCGTCGAGGTCTTCGCGGCGTCCGCGAATCT